>DATLWP010000075.1:0-5152 GCA_035576265.1 Candidatus Polarisedimenticolia bacterium | reverse complement strand
CGTCCGCCACGAATCTCGAAGATTCTCCACAGGGTTCCGAACGCGCGCGATTCCGAATTCACGCGCCACCCGCCCGAGCGCGCTCGTGACCAGCGGATGAGCGTGGCTGTGTTTGTGAGTGTCCAGATGGGTTGGCTCGATCCCGGCCCGACAGATTTTTTCGATCTGCGCGCGGAACTCCGCTTCGATGTCCTTCGTCCGTACCAGCCCCGTACTCAATTTCGCCATCAGCACGCCAATGGAACGCGGCAGGCGTCCGTCCCGATCCGCTAGGGACGGAATCTTCTCTCGCGGTGCAACCACCCGCCCTCCCACAAGAGCCAGATGACATCCGACGCCCAGTCGCGGACACTGTCTAGCGCGATCGACGGCGTCTTCGAACGCAGGCCCATTGGCCATCAGCGTTGCGCTCGTCAGAATTCCCTCTTGACTGGCCCGGACGATGCCCTCGTTCACACCTCGTGTGAGGCCGAAGTCATCTGCGTTGACGATTAGTTCTTTCATGTTGCTTTGACGGTATCTTGAGGCAGGCAGGGATGATACCACGTCGAGGCGACCATACGGATTTTCGGCCGAACTTCACATTCCGCGGTGTCTTGCTACAAGAAAGGAGTGTCGTTCGCGCGCGTTCCGCGCGAGCGGTGCGCACGACAGAGCAATTCTCCCGCCATCCTCACGCAATGCTCACGAATGCTCTGTTGAAGTTTTCAACAGTTCTGTTGAAAACCGTGTGGAAAAGGCGCACTCGGAAATCGAAATTGCTCGTCAGTACAGGGCTTACTCCTCTTTGCACAAATTCTGGGCAGAGGTCGCCGTTCTGAAAGCTTGGACGGGCCGGCCTATTCACCTTCAAAGCTATTTTCCTTGAGATGCGAGGACTTTCGAAGAAATTTCCCGAAAGGAGAAGGTCTGCACGAGGTCCGTTAATACCAATGAGGCGGCGGTTTGAGATGAATCGTGATCGTTTCTTCGTCCTTCTCGACGTTGAACCATCTGCCGTAGGTGTGCCAGCCCTTGGCGATTACTTGGATCATGATTTTACCTTGCGGAAGCTCCGGAACCTTCACTGAGCCGTCTTGATTCGTCTTGAGATCCAACTCGGCCAGTTTGTCGTGACGCAGGAAACCGCCCGACGCGTAGTACCGGACATAAACGCTGGCGTTGCCGACGGGCTTGCCGTCCTTTGTGTTGACCTGAATCCTGATCCTCGTAGTGCGCGACTCTGACGAGTTCTGGTTCTTCTGAGCCTTCGTATCGGATTGATCTCGTCCGGTGGACGAATTGGGATCTTCCGTCTGGGCGAAAACCGTGGCCGCGCAGAGCAGTCCAGCCAGCATCGCAGCGCACGCGAGAACCGGGCCAAGCCGTCGGTAAAATGTCCGCATCCTCATACCACTCTACTTGTACCGCAATCAGGGATGTCCCTCAAGCCCGACTTCCCACGTTCACGCCGACCCTGCTGGGAACCCAGAGACAAGCAAAGGACCTCCGTTAATCCTGGCGGTGATACTTTTTGTTACCTTTTCGCTGCACGAACGGAGGTGGAGATCCATTCGAGGTACTCGCGCGAGCCTGCTTCGATCGGCAAAGCAACGATTTCGGGGACATCGTAGCTGTGCAGCCGCTGTATTTCGGCGCGGAGCGTCGCAAAGCGTCTCCGGGACGTCTTGATAACCAACAGAGACTCTCTCGCGGTTTCCACCCGGCCTTTCCACCGATAGATCGACTCCACGGAGCCCCGCAGCACATTGACGCAGGCCGCGAGTCTGCGATCGACCAGGGCGCGAGCAATGCGCCGCCCCTCCTTCATCGAGCCGCACGTCACCAACACAACGATTTTGTCGGTCATTTTCCTGGGCCGTCCCGATCCGCCATCTTTGCCATCGTAGCGGGGCTTTACTCTTGGGACTCGCCCGCATCCGATTCTCGGATACTCACGCCTCGCGCGACAAGATACAATACCCGCCGTGGCGAACCAAGCGATCCATTTCGGCACCTCCGGCTGGCGCGGCATCATCGCCGACGATTTTACGTTTTCGGGGGTCCGCCGAGCCGCCGCGGCGATCGCGGGGCACGTCCGCGCACAAAAAAAGTCCCCGGTCTTGATCATCGGCTACGACACGCGGTTTTTTTCCGAGGAATTTGCGCTGGCGGCGGCTTCCGTATTGCGCGCGCACGGCTGCCGCATTCTTTTCTGCCGCGAGGCTACCCCCACGCCCACCATCGCACACGCCATCCTGCACGGAAAGCTGGACGGAGGTGTCAACATCACGGCCAGCCACAATCCCGCGGCTTACAACGGCCTGAAGTTCTCAGGGCCGGATGGCGGTCCTGCCCTGCCCGAGATAACGCGTGACATTGAGAAGCGGGCGGCCGCGATCCCGGATGAACCAGCCCCGCGCGACCATGACGAGAGGGAGAACGATTTCGAGCGTATCGATCCGCGCGAGCCGTATTTCGAACAGCTCCGCCGCATGGTTCGCTTTGACGTCCTGCGCACGGCCAAGGGAAGCTTCGTCTGCGACGCTGTACACGGGTGCGGCGCGGGCTGGCTCGATCGCATTCTTACGGAAGGCGGCGTCGCCGTGACCTCCATTCGCGCCGAGCGGGACGTTCTGTTTGAAGGCACCGGCCCCGATCCGTCCGAACAGAATCTTGCCGCATTGAAGAAGGTGGTTACGGACACCCGGGCTCTCGCGGGACTCGCGACCGATGGCGACGCCGATCGCTTCGGCATCGTGGATCGCGACGGCTCGTTCGTCTCGCCGAATCATATTCTCGGGCTCGTCTTTGACTATCTGCTCGAGACGCGCGGATACAAACTCGGGGCGTCCCGCAGCGTGGCCACCACCCACCTGCTCGATGCCGTTGCACGGCTCCACGGCGTGCAGCTCTACGAGACGCCCGTCGGCTTCAAATACGTCGGTCCGCTTCTCCGCGACGACAAGATAGCGATCGGCGGTGAAGAAAGCGCCGGCATGACGATTCGGGGGCATCTGCCGGAAAAGGACGGGATCCTGGCGTGCCTTCTGGTCGCAGAAATGATCGCCGCGCGTCAGTCGTCGCTCGCCGACCAGCTCGGCAAACTCTTCCGCCGAGTCGGCCGGGAGTTCTGGCCCATTCGCGTGAATCTGCACCTTCCCCAGGACGTTCAGGGTAAGCTTCCGAAGCGCCTGCACGCAGAGTTCAAGGAATTTGCCGGGCGGCGCGTGGCCCACACGAATCGCGTGGATGGACTAAAACTGATCTTCGAGGATGGCGACTGGCTCCTGATGCGCCCCTCCGGCACCGAGCCGGTGGTGCGGGTCTACACGGAAGCTGCTACGCCTGCCGCATCGCAAAAGCTCGCCGAGAAGGCGCGCGCCTGGGTGACGCAATGAACAGCCAGCCCGCGCGCGAGCAGCCCCTGAGCTTCGCCGGACAACTGCGCGACTTCTGGCTCCGCAACTTCAATTGGTTCCTGCTGGCCGCGCTCGCGTTGCTGCTTCTCCAGGATATTTTCGGCACGCATGGCCTGCTGGCGATGCGCCGATCGCACAAAGAAGCCGAACGGATGCAGCACGAAATCAATCGGGTGAACGAGGAAAACCGCCAGCTAGAAGAGCGCGTGAAAGCGCTCAAAACCGATCCGCATGCGATCGAGCGCATCGCGCGCGAAGAGATGGGCTTGGCGCGGCCGGGCGAATATATCTTCAAGATCCAACCCAACCCCGGCGACGCCTCTCCTTCGCAGCCGACCGCAGGCGCGCAGAAGAAGCCTTAACCTTCCGCAGGGGTACCCAACGCGCGGCGCGACCACGCCAGGATTTCCGCCCCTCGCCCTTTCCAGCGCGTCCGCGCCGTCGCCAGCAGCACCATCGCCGTGAAAATCACGAGCAGTCCGAGCGTCGCCGCCGGGATCGTCTGCGCCTTCTTCGTCAGAATCGAGAAGCGCCCGTACACGAATTCGATGTGGACCCAATAGACCAGCAACGACGCCTGGCCGAGTTTTATCAGCGGACTGAACCCGATGATGCCGGGCCTCCAGCGGCACCACGCGTAGGCGGCGCAGAGCAACACCAGAAGAACTCCCACTCGGGCGAGAAAGAAATTAGGGCTCGTGTGCCAGTAGTCGTGCACGGCGTAGAGTTGCACGGGACTCGATTCGAGCCGGGATGATAGGAAAAACAGTCCCACTCCCGCCGCGCCCAGCGAAAAGATCGTTCGCGCCGGATTTTTCGCCGCCCGCTCGCTGAACAGCAGGAAACCCGCAGCCAGCCCCGCGAAAGCCAACGCCATCCACGGAAAGACGGGGAAAAGCCACGGCTGCGGCGAATCGTAGATGTGCACGCCGTTGATGTACGACTCGAGATACCAGGGCAGCCAGCGCGGGCGCCAGGTGGTCCAGAGCAGCGGCGTGGCCAGGGCGATTCCAAGCGCCGCGCCCGCGGCCCAAATTGCGTTCGCCGCGCGCGTTTGCGCCAGCCGACAGACGATGCCGATGAAAACGATCGACAGCCCGATGATGTTCAGAATGTCTACGCGAAGCAGGTCGGTCCACGGCGCCCACGGCTGCCCAAGGATGAATTCCTGCACGCGAAAGAGCAGTCCGAGCCCTAAGATTTCCGCCCCGCGGCGAATCGTCGTCCTCGCGATGTCGTTCGCGGAGACCCCTTTTCGGCGCGACCGGTCCGTGACCAGCGCGCAGGAAATGCCGGCCAGAAAAAGGAAAAGCGGCGCGGGAAGCGTTCCGCCAAGTTGCGACCATCGGAAAAAGGAACTGTGTCGCGCCGGTCCGCCGAGCCACGAGTCGTAACAATGCGTCTGAAACATTACCAGGCAGGCTAGGCCGCGCATCCAGTCGATATAGGCGAGACGCCCTTTCATTGCTTCAGCCATCGCAGTCGAGAGCCGACAGAATCGCCGACGCAAACGGACAAATCAAGTTTTTGTCGGCGCGTGCGTTCACTCGGGTAAAATCCTTCGCCGTGGCGGCCGATTCCAGATCCTGGCAGATGAGTTTCTCCGTGGCCGCGGCCGTGTGGGCCACCATCGTCGCGCTCGCTGCTCTCGACGGCGTCTGGCGCGGCTTCAGCGGGCCGCGATTCGCTGTGGCGCTCGGCGTCGCCGCAGTTCTCTTTGGGTCCGAGCTATTGCTCGCGGCGCCGCGCGT
>DATLWP010000074.1:0-13139 GCA_035576265.1 Candidatus Polarisedimenticolia bacterium | reverse complement strand
CATACAGCTCGTTGTCAGATACGGATTGAGGCAGCTTTATTCTTGAAAACACTACGTTGAACCGCCGCACAATCTCCCGGGTGAGCTCGACGTGGGGCACTTGGTCCTCACCGACAGGCACAAACAGATCATGCTTCGGGTCGCCGTACATGACAATGTCGGCGGACTGCAAGAGCGGATAGCCGAGGAAGCCGTAAGTGCCAAGGTCGCGGTCCTTGAGATTTTCGATCTGCTCCTTGTACGTGGGGACGCGCTCGAGCCAAGAAAGCGGCGTGATCATCGAGAGCAGCACGTGCAGCTCGGCGTGCTCGAGAATGCTCGACTGGATGAACAGCGTCGACTTCGCGGGATCGATCCCGACCGAGAGCCAGTCGGTGGCCACCTGCAGCGTGTTTTCGGCGACTGAGGAGGTGTCTTCGTAATGCGTAGTCAGGGCGTGCCAATCGGCGACGAAAAAGAAGCAGTCGTATTCTTCTTGAAGCTTCAGCCAGTTCTGGAGGGCGCCGAAATAATGGCCCAGATGAAGCCGGCCGGTGGGCCGCATGCCGCTCAGGACTCGTTTGCGCTTCGCCACTCTTGCAAGACTCTCCGCGCCGAAAAATGAAACACCGATGCTAACACATTCCGCTGCGCGCGCCGCGGGACGCTGCCCGCGAGTCACAAACGGTCGCGCGCTGTCTGCAAATCACTTGCCCTTAATCGAGAGCAGTTCGACCTCGAACACCAGTGTCGCGTTCGGGCCGATCACTCCGCCTGCCCCGCGCGAGCCATAGGCGAGGTCCGGAGGAATGAAGAGCTCCCATTTCGATCCCACTGGCATGAGCTGCAGCGCTTCCGTCCATCCCTTGATGACTCCGTTCACGGGAAAGGACGCCGGCTGGCCGCGTTTGTAAGAACTGTCGAATTCCGCGCCGTTGATCAGCGTGCCCTTGTAGTTGCAGACCACCGTATCGCTGGCTGTGGGTTTCGGTCCCGTGCCTGCGGTCAAAATCTTGTATTGAAGACCACTCGCCAGCGTGACCACGCCGTCTTTCGTCTTGTTTGCCGCCAGGAATTCCGCGCCCTCTTTCATGTTCGCCTCTCCCAACTCTTGCTTTTCTGCTTCTTCTTTCCTCTGCACTTCGGCCTGCAGTTCCGCGAGCGCCGCCTTGGCCTCGTCGACTGTCAGCAGAGTCTTGTCGCCGGCCAACTCGTCTTTCAGGCCGCGCGCGAGGCTCTCTGGATCGACATCTACCATCTGCCGCTTGAGCCCGTTTGCTATGGTCATCCCGAGAGCGTAACTCTCCCTTTCCTTCTGCGTCGGGAGCGCAGACGAACTCTGGCCCGCTGCCGCCGGCGCCTGAGCAGTTTTCGTCTCCGGCGCCTTCGAGGCTTCTGTCCCAGCGCCGTGTTCCGAATTTGCCGCCCGGGGTTGTTGTGCGCGGGCTCCGCCGCCAAACATCAGCCCGGCCGCCAAGAAACCTACCGCCAAACCGAAAGTCATTTTCATCGATGTATTCTCACATTCATCTAAAGTTACAGCAAACTTGCGCATATCGGCGCTACAAACGATAGGTTGGGGATTGCGCGCCGGCTAAAGCTTCAAGAGTTCGCGGAGGCGCTTGGTCTGACCACGAGAGACGGGGATCTCGCTCGCGCGCTTGTCGTTCATCTTAAGCAGGTAGCTCGACTTAAACCACGGCATGACTTCCCTGATGTGGTTGATGTTCACCAGATACGACCGATGCGGACGCCAGAAGACGCTCGGATCGAGCGCCGCCATCAACTCGTCCACGGTGCGGAAGTTCGAGACACCTTCGACGTCGCGGGAAAAAATCGTGATCGCGCCGTCCTGGATTGACGCGTAGATCACATCTTCGGCATCGACGAGGATCATGCGCGCCTGCGATTTCACGAGAAGCTTCACCGGGTGAAAGGCCCGCGACTTCGGCCCGCCCGAACCGAGTTGACCCATCAGGGCTTCCAAGCGTTCGACGGGCGATGCGTCCGCGCCGACCATCTTCCTCGCTCGCTGCACCGCGCGCGCGATACGCGCCTTATCGAACGGCTTCAACACGTAGTCGACCGCATTCACCTCGAACGCCTGCACGGCATAGTGATCGTAGGCCGTCGCGAACACAATCTGCGGGAGGTGCAATTTCCGTTCGACGAGCCTCTTGATGACGCCGAAGCCGTCGAGACCCGGCATCTCGACATCCAGGAACACGAGATCTGGTGTGTGCTCTTTGATCAGCGCAAGGGCTTCCAGGCCGTTCTTCCCCTGCGCCACCACGCTCACCTCGGGGAACCCCTTCAGCAGAAAGGCGAGCTCATCGCGAGCCGGGCGCTCGTCGTCGACGATCACGGTGCGGATCGGCATAGGATGTGCTTGAAAGTATAGCAAAAGCCGGCGTCACCGCAGATACACCCCGTCAAACACCTCGGCAGGCGACCCCCGAAGCTAAGGTAGAATTGCGGCTGCAACACAACAAGGAGTCCACGTGAAGAAGCGCAAGAGCCGGAACGCAAAGCGGGTGGGGGTACGCAGCAGCCAGGTCATGTTTCGCGGGCGCGTTTTCCAGGTGCGGCGCGACCGCGTGGTCGAGCCGAGCGGACTCGAAGCGACGCGCGAGTTCGTCGTGCATCCAGGCTCGGTCGTTGTGCTGCCCGTGTTCGCCGACGGACGCATCCTGTTGATCCGGCAGTACCGCCATGCGGCCGGACAGTATCTGTGGGAACTCGTCGCGGGGCACAAGGAATCGAACGAAACGGGCGCCGAAGGCGCGCGGCGCGAATTGCAGGAGGAAACCGGCTACCAGGCGCGACGCGTCCGAAAACTCCTCGACATCTTCCCTTCCCCCGGTTTGCTCGGCGAGCGAATGGAGATCTTCTTGGCGGAGGGCCTGACCAAGGGCGCACCTAGGCCCGAAGACGATGAGAGAATCACGCACCGAATCTTCCGTTTGCGCGAGATCGAACGCTGGATACGCTCCGGAAAAATCCGCGACGCGAAGTCGGTCGCCGGAATTCTGTACTACGCAAACTTCGTTCGCGGAGCGAAGACGTTCAAGCGACTTTTTCGAGGGGACCAGCACACTTGCTTGCCTGGGCTGCACGGGCTGTGCTAGTGTGAAACCGGAGGTGCAATATGGCGAACGATGCGGGCTCGAAGGCAAGCTTTTTTCTCGTAGGACTCGGAATCGGAGCGCTGCTCGGAATCTTGTTCGCACCTAAATCCGGAGATGAGACGCGTGAATATCTCGCGGGGAGAGCGGACGAGGGCCGCGAATACGCGCAAAAGAAAGCTCGGGAACTCCGCGAGCGGGCGGAAGATCTGATCGAACGCAGCAAGGACATCATGTCTCGTCAAAAGGACGCCATTTCGTCGGCAGTCGAAGCCGGTAAGGAAACCTACAAGCGGGAGACGAAGGCGTCGTAAGCTCCTTTAAGGAATTAGGATGTCGGGCTGGCTCCAGGCATTCATCGTAATAGCCACGATCGCCATCGTGATTCAAATGGCGATTCTGCTGGCGATGTTCATCCAGATGCGCGTCGCGATGCGCCATTTTACGCGGATCGCATCCGACCTCCACGCGCGCTTCGACCCGATTCTTGTACGCGTCAACCGCATACTAGAGGACTCGGAGGACCGACTCGCGAGCATCATGGGCGATGCAGCGGAAATCACGCGCCTGACCCGCACCCAAGCCCAGAAGGTGGACCGTGTGTTTACCGACGCCACCGACCGCCTGCGCGACCAAGTGATTCGAGCCGACCGCATCCTGAGCGGGGTGCTCGAAATGATCGAAACAGCCGAATCGACTTTTCGAAAGAGATTGTGGCAGCCATTCAATCAGATTTCCGCCATCATCAAGGGCATCAAGGCCGGGCTGGACGTGATTCGCGGCCCGAAACCCCAGCGTCACGCCGAGCCCGCAACGCAGGACGAAGAACTCTTCATCTGAGCGACACGCCGCCACCGGCGATTCGCTCGCGCCGCTCGTAAGCAAATTCAGCCCTATTTCCCTGTGCCGGCGTTATGCGATCCAGCCGCCGCCGAGAACGTGCTCGCCCGCATAAAAGACGGCGGCCTGGCCGGGCGTGATAGCGCGCTGCGGCTCGCGGAACGAGACGCGCGCTGTGGTTTCACTGAGCGGAGTAATTTCCGCTTCGGCCGGTTCGTGACGATTGCGGATGCGAACGCGTGCCCGCACGGGCCCGCCAGGAGCGGCGAACGGTATCCAGTTGACGTCGCGCACGTGGCAGATTGCGCTGCGAATCTCCGCATCTTCTCCGACAACCAACCGATTGCTCGCGCGATCTAGCGCGACAACGTAGCGAGGCCGCCCTGCGGCGAAACCGAGGCCGCGGCGCTGGCCGACCGTAAAGTGATGCAGGCCGTTGTGGCGACCGATGACCTCGCCGGAAGTTGACACGATCTCCCCCGCTTCGCCCAGCTTTCCGTTTCCGCCGACGAGACCGCCAAGCTCCTCGCTCCGCCCGCTTCCCTGCTCCTGCAAATAGCTTTCGATGAAGCGTGCGTAACTGCCCGACGGGACGAAGCAGATCTCCTGGCTTTCTGGCTTCTCGGCGACCGGAACGGCCAGGCGCCGCGCGATTTCGCGCACTTCGCGCTTCAACAGGCCGCCGAGAGGGAATTCCGTGCGCGCCAGCTGCTCTTGAGTCAAGCCGAAGAGGAAGTAGGACTGGTCCTTGCTGTCGTCAACCGCGCGAAGCAATTCGTAACGGTCCGTATCGGGATTGTGGCGGACGCGCGCATAGTGGCCGGTGGCGATGTGCTCGGCGCCGATCTGCCGCGCGGTCGTCAAAAGCTCGGCAAACTTGACCTGGTTGTTGCAATGGGTGCAGGGAATGGGCGTGCGGCCGGCGAGGTAGTCCTCGACAAACGGCCGAACGACGGCCTGCTCGAAGGCGCGCTCGAAATTGACAACGTAGAAAGGGATGCCGAGGCATTCGGCGACGCGCCGCGCGTCGTAAACATCGTCAAGCGAACAGCAGCGGTGCTGAACGGGACCATTTCCCTGGAGCTGCGGGAGGCGGCGCTGGTTCCAGAGCTGCATGGTGAGACCTACGATTGGACGCCCGCAATCGCGCAGAATGGCGGCGACAGTGGAGCTATCGACGCCCCCGGACATTGCTACCGCGACTGCATTCTCACCCGGCGCGCGAGCCACGGCTCCAGCGTTTGATCCCACGCCGGCCGAAGCTGCCGACTCGATTTGAGTGAAAAGAGGCATCGTAGAATCTGGGGCGGTCACCGCGCGGGTATCGCAGCGGTGGATGATGGCGCCGTACGCGGCGAGAGCGCACGAATGCGCTCGACCACGGCAGGGATCACCGAAATCGCATGGTCGACTTCCTCGGCGGTAGTTGGACGGCCGAGGCTGAAACGCAAGCTCGAGCGCGCATCCTCGCGCGAGAGCCCCGATGCCGTCAGCACGTGCGACGGTTCCGTCGAGCCGGAGGAGCAGGCCGCGCCAGTCGAGCACGCGACGCCTTGCAAGTCGAGCGCGATCAGAAGCGCCTCGCCGCCGGCACCTACGAACGTGAGGTTCGAAGTGTTCGGGACGCGGCGGGTGCGATCGCCGTTGACGCGCACTGAAGGAACCCGCTCGAGCAGGGACGCCTCCAAGCGATCGCGCAAAGCGCGAATCCGAGATGCGTCCTCCGTCAATTTCAGGCGCGCGAGTTCAGCCGCCTTGCCGATGCCCACGATGCCCGGGACATTCTCCGTTCCCGGCCGGCGATCCCGCTCGGCGTGTCCGCCCCAGGCGCGAGGGACGATGCGAGTGCCGGAGCGGACGAAGAGAGCTCCGACTCCCTTCGGGCCGCAGAACTTGTGCGCGGAAATGGAGAGAAGATCGACGCCGAGGCTCTTTACGTCGAGAGGCACTTTACCGGCCGACTGAACGGCGTCGCAATGGAAACGGACTCCGGCCTCGGCCGCGATGCGGCCGATTTCCTCGATGGGCTGGATGGTGCCGAGCTCATTGTTGGCGTGCATCACCGTAATCAAAACGGTTTCAGGGCGCAGGGCGCGCCGGATATCCTCGGGATCGACGATTCCCTGCGATGCTGGGCCGCGGCCGACGGGAACGAACGTCACGTCCACGCCCTGCCTCGCCAGTTCCTCACAGCTATGCAGGACGGCGTGATGATCGATCGCCGTGGTGATGACGTGCTTCCGCGACTTTTGCGAAGCTGCAACCGCGCCGAAAATCCCAAGATTGTCCGCTTCCGTCCCGCCGCTCGTGAACACGATTTCGTTGGGCACGGCGCCGATGAGGGCTGCAACCGATTCCCGAGCTGCGTCGACGGCCGCCCGGGCGCGCTGTCCCGCCGAGTGCACCGAGCCCGCATTGCCGAAGTTCTCGGAAAAATACGGCAACATGGCTGCGAGGACGGCAGGGTCCACAGGGGTGGTCGCGTTGTAATCGAGATAGATTCGCATTTGAGGGGCCCGATGGATTCAGGATAACGGCAGTGGGAAAGGGGGTCAAGGCCGGGAACGCCAGGGACCGGGGTTGGACAGGCCTTGCCAGTACGGATGTAAGAGCGTACTGCGTTGCCACCCAGAAACACGCATACCCGCATCGAGAACAGTTTACTTCGGCCAAGCTTAGCCCCGGATTTGTCTCCGCCATACTCACGCGACCAACCTAACGAAGAGGCGGACGAGATTCTAGCGGATGTTGGTGTGGACAATTGTGGTGGACGGGGCCCTTTGAACCTTCCCGGCTCTATTGACGCCTCTAATTCAGCCCGGTGCCGCATCGCTCGAAGAGAATCCGACGATCGTGGTCCTCGCGAAGTCGTCACTCGCCTTCTCGGCAGCTTGAAGACTCATCGACGGTAGAAAACTCCCTTTGCGCCGGCCAGCCCGGACCGGATAGCGAACGTAACAGGTTAGAATGGGCGCGAGCGCAATACTTGGACGAAGGTGGAACTTTTTGCGCGGATTAGGCGTATCTTCAGGCAAGCGAGGTGCGCGATGACAGAGGCAGGGAATCCGCGGCGGCGTTCGCTGGTTGGCCCAATCGTTCTGATTGCCTTCGGCGTTTTGTTCCTTTTCTTCAACTTCTATCCGAACTTCGATCCCTGGCCGATTTTTGCGCGCTACTGGCCGCTGATTCTGATTTTTCTGGGGCTGGGACATATTTGGGACAGCTACCGCAGCCGCCAGCATCCCGAGCAGCCCACCGAAGGGCGGCTTTCGGGAACCGCCATCGCGTGGCTTGCCCTGCTCGTGCTTTTCATCGTGGCGGTCTTGCACGGGAGCGCAAACCGACAGGCCCAGCGCCCATGGCCAGACCGATGGGGCTGGCACGGGCGAGATTTCGGCAACGAGATGCACGACACGCAGGCCGTCGAGTTGCAGGGAGCGAAATCGGTGAGAGCGAATATCGACATGCCGGCGGGAATGCTGAGAATCGGCGGAGGCTCGAGCCGGCTGCTCGACGCGGAATTCGGCTACAACGAACACTACGACAAGCCACGCGTGGAGTACAGTGTGTCCGGAGACCGCGGCGAGCTCGAGATATCGCAACGCCAAGCCGGGGCGGTTCGTTTCGGCAGGTCCGGCGAGGATTGGAACCTGCGATTCGGGGCAAGCGTTCCGCTGGAAGTTCGCCTGAACATGGGCGCAGGCCAGAGCAATCTAAATCTGAACGAGCTCGATGTGAGGCGCCTTGAGGTTCACATGGGCGCCGGCGAGCTGAACCTCGACCTGAGGGGCGAGCGAAAGAGCGATCTCGAGGCCACCATCGAGGGCGGAGCCGGGCAGGCGAGGATTCGGCTGCCGAAAGACGTGGGCGTGCGGGTTTATGCCTCGGGCGGAATCGGGTCGATCAACACGCGCGGTATGACGCGCGATGGCGGCGCGTACGTGAACGCCGCCTACGGAAAGACTCCGGCGACGATCGAGATGACGGTGCACGGCGGAGTGGGCGAAATCGACCTCCTGACCGAAGATTAGGAATTTCCAGATTTGCGAGCGGGCGGCCTCGGCGGAGGCAGCGTGCGGCTCTCCTGTCCCTCTCCTACGTATCCTCACACGGGAGTGCGTTACTCAATCGCGCCAGACGCGACGGGATGGCTTTGACCGCAGCGCGTGCGTCGGCTAGAGTCGAAACATGACGCGCGGCGATTCCTTTGCGCGTCGGAACCTGCGCAGGAGATAGCCTTGACCCGGCCCATCATTACGCTGACGACGGATTACGGAACGAGCGACCATCTGGTCGGAGTGATGAAGGGGGTAATCCTGAGCATCAACCCCGACGTCAACATCGTGGACATCACCCACGGCGTGCTCGCGCACGACGTTTTGGACGGCGCGCTCGCGATCGGCCAAGCCTACAAATACTTCCCGGCGAAGACCATCCACGTGGTCGTTGTGGATCCAGGCGTCGGGACCGAGCGGCGGCCGCTGCTGGTGGCGGGCGACCAGCACTACTTTATCGCTCCGGATAACGGCGTGCTGTCGAGCGTGTATGACCAGTCGCAGGCGCTCCACGCGTGGCATATCATTTCCGAACACTATTTTCGCCAGCCGGTGAGCAATACGTTCCACGGACGCGACATCTTTGCGCCGGTAGCGGCGTGGCTGTCCAAGTCCTGGCAAACGTCCGCGTTCGGGGAATCGGTCACGGATTTTGCGCGGTTTGCCATGCCGAAGCCGAAGGTCAGCGGGAAGACGGTGAAGGGCGTGGTCCTGCGCGTCGATCATTTCGGGAATCTGGTGACGAACCTAACGCTCGAAGACGTGCCCGCCCTGGTCGCCGCCGATGCCAAGTTCACGATTCACGCTGGTAATGCGCAGGTGAACAAGATCGTCCCGACGTTTGCGCAAGGAGCGGCGGGCCAGGCGGTCGGCGTTATCGGATCGAGCGGGTATCTGGAGATTTGCGTGAATAAGGGCAACGCTGCCCGCACCATTGCCGCCGGGCGGGGCACGGAAGTGACCATCGAGCTGGGCTAGCAATAAAAGCTCACCCCAGACACCCTGAGAACCTACACAAGCGCAAGACGATTGACACAGAGAACACCTCACACACCGTCACAAAAAAACTACGGAAGGAATCCAGATCCCCGCAATTCGTTCCCTGCTAGCGAGCCGACGAGGCCGCGATCAGGTACGCGCGCATGCGCGGATCGAGCCAGTCGCGGAGGGCGTCACCGAGAAGATTGAAGGCTAGGACGGCGGCCATGACCGCCAGCGCGGGAAAGACGACCATGTGCGGCGCGTCGAAGAGATGGCTGCGCGCGTCGTTGAGCATCGCGCCCCAGCTCGGCATGGGCGCAAGCACGCCGACGCCAAGAAAGCTCAGCGTAGACTCCGCAAGAATCGCGCCGGCCATGCCGATGGTCGCCTGCACCATTACCGGCTGGAGGATATTCGGCAGGAGGTGGCGCACCAGTATGCGCGCGGGCGAGGCACCCAACGACCGTGCCGCGAGAACGTATTCCATTTCCTTAGCCTGCAAAATCTGGGCACGCGCCAGGCGCGCGTATCCGGCCCAACCCGTGATGATCAGCGCCAGAATTACGTTCCCGATGCCAGGCCCGAGGAACGCAGCGAAGGCGATCGCCAAAAGGATTCCGGGAAACGAAAGAAACGCGTTGATGAGCACGATGTTGACAAGACGGTCGAACCAACCTCCGCAATATCCCGCGACCGCGCCAATGGCGAGGCCCAGGATCCCTGCTCCTAGGACGACGCTGACGCTCACAAGCATGGAAACACGTGCACCGAAAAGAATGCGCGAGAGAATGTCGCGGCCAAGCTCGTCGGTGCCCAGCCAGTGCGCGGCACTGGGGCCAGCCAGGCGCGCGGCAAGATTCTGCACGGTTGGATCCGCGGGAGAGAGCCACGGAGCACCGATCGCGAGCAGGACGAGAAGGACCGTGAGGGCGAGGCCCCACCGTCCCGGGCCGCTCTGGCGAAGGAAGTCGCGAACGCCCTTCATTCGAACTTCACCCGAGGATCGACAAGCGCGTAGATCAGATCCGTCAGAAGATTCACGGCCACGTAGGAGACCGCGATCAAGAGAATGCAGCCCTGCAGAAGCGGATAGTCGCGCGCCCCAATCGACTGAACGGCGAGCCGGCCGATCCCCGGCCACGAAAAGATGGTTTCGGTAACGATCGTTCCGGCCAGCAGCGTGCCGAACTGCAGGCCCAGGATCGTGAGAATCGGGATCAGCGCGTTGCGAAACGCGTGGCGGAACATGACGGCGGTCTCCGAGAGGCCCTTGGCGCGGGCGGTGCGGACGTAGTCGCTCGACAACTCCTCGATCACGGAGGTGCGCACCATGCGCGTCAGGATCGCGGCGAACGCTGCGCCAAGCGTGGCTGCCGGCAAGACCAGGTGGGCCAAGCCCCCGCGCCCTGAAACCGGCAGCCAGCCCAGGATCACTGAAAACACCAGAATCAGAACCGGGCCGAGCGCAAAATTTGGGACGGAGAGGCCGAAGAGCGTGAACACACCTACGGCATGGTCGGTCGAGCTCCCGCGGCGCCCGGCAGCGAGCATTCCGGCGGGAATCCCAATCGCCGCACAGACGAGCAGCGAAACGAAGGCCAGCTCAAGCGTCGCGGGATAGTGCGAGAGCACGACGCGCGCGACCGGTTCCTGGAACCGGAATGATTGCCCCAAATCACCGTGCAGGACTCCCGCCAGGTAATGCGCATATTGTTCGGGAATCGGCTGATCGAGTCCCAGCGAATGGCGAAGCTGCTGCAAGTCCTCGGCGCGCGCGCCTTCGCCCAGCATCTGTTGCACGGGATCGCCCGGGACGATGTGCGCGAGCAGGAAGACCAGGGTCACGATAACCCACAGCGCGGGCAGGGTGAGCAAGAGCCGCAGAGAAACGTAGCGGATCATTTTCGGCGAGGCTCCCTCGCGGCCCCTGCCGAGGCCTTCGGCGGTTCCGCGGAGCCGGCGGAAGAGGCCCGGCGGGCGGCTTCCTCCGGAACCCGAGCAGGCCCCGCGCTCTGGGAGGGTGTGGCCAGATTCTCTGCAGACGGCCGGACTGCCTTGATCTTCACACGAGAGACGCGCCGGCGGTCCACTTCCATGACGCTGAAGCGGTATCCCTCCGCTTCGAAACTTTCGCCGCCACGGGGGATAAAACCTAGCCGGCTCAGAATAAATCCGCCCACGGTTTCGTAGGACGGATCCTCGGGAAGCACGATGTTGTGCTGCGCTTCGAGATCGCGGACTTTCATCGCGCCGTCGAAGATCATCGAGCCGTCCGCGAGAACCAGCGGATGCTCGACGACGTCGAACTCGTCGTGAATCTCGCCCACCATCTGCTCGAGTATATCTTCGAGCGTCACCAGGCCCTGAATGTTGCCGTACTCGTCCACCACCATTGCCAGGCCGGTTCGGCGCGCCAAAAAATCGCGCAGAAGTTCGCTGGCTGGCTTCGTTTCCGGAACGATGAGGACGTCGCGGAGAAAGTTTTGCAGTCTGAACTTCTCTTCGGGTGCGGCTTCTCGGGCACGAGACGCCCGCTCGAGCAGAACCCACACCACATCCTTGATGTGCACGAAGCCGAGGATGTGATCGAGCGAACTTTCGTAGACGGGGATGCGCGAGCGCTGGGTCGTGGCGAACAGGTTCATGGTCTCTTCGAGGCTCGACTCGGCGGGCAAGGCGTGGATGTCCGGGCGCGGGACCATCACCTCGCGAATCTCCACTCGGCTCAGCTCCATCGCGTTTTGAATGAATCTCGCCTCCCCGGCGGGCAGCAATCCCAGGTCGCGCACTTGCTGAATCATGACCTGCAGCTCTTCTGCCGAACGCACGATGGTGTGGCTCGCGGGCGAGATGATGCCGAACGTTCCCATGACCTTGTCGGCGAAACCATCCAGGAAATTGATCGCCCAGCGAAACGTGTTCAGGAACCAGTTAAACGGGCGCGCGATGAGCAAAGCAACGCGCTCGGCCCGCGCCAAACTCAGCCCCTTCGGCACGAGTTCCCCAAAGGCCACCTGGAGGAAGGTGAGGAAGCCAAAGACCAAGACGGTGGCCACGCCGTGCGTGAGCAACGCGGCCCAGGGGATCGTGATCTGTTCGACGATGGGGCGAAGGGTTCCCGCCAGCGTCACTTCGCCGAGATAGCCGAGTGAAAGGCTCGCGATCGTCACTCCCACCTGTACGCCGGAGACGACCCTGCCGAGATCGCTCAGCAGGTGTTCGACGATTTTGGCGCGCGGATCTCCCTGCGCGACGAGCTGCCGGATGCGCGACAGGCGGACAGCGACCAGCGAAAATTCCGCCGCGGAGAAGAACGCATTCATGGCGACCAGAAAAACGATTCCGAAGATGTGCACGGCTGTCATCGCATTGTCGCCCGGCGACCGGCCCACGCCCGCAGGCGTGCGCGATTCGCCGAAACTCGCATCAGTCGCGATTCTATCAGGATGCGCCTGTTAGGGGACCAACGGTGTTGCACGGAAGGAGAGGAGCACGTCATCCGGGGCGGCGTCACACTCGAGGGATGGCGTCCGAATACAAGAAAGGCTTCTGTCCCGCCGGCGCCCGTGCGCCGCGCAGATTCCAGAAGCCTATCCTCCCGCTTATACGGTGAACGAACTGCCGCAGCCGCAAGTGCTCTTGACGTTCGGATTGTTGAACTTGAAGCCGGCGCCTTCGAGCGTTTCGATGTAGTCGATGGAGACGCCGTCGAGGTACATCTCGCTCATCTGGTCGACCATCACCTTCAGGCCGTCAAATTCGTAAACGCTGTCGCTGCCGTCGTTGACCTGATTCTCAAAGGCCATCCGATAGCTGAATCCCGAACAGCCGCCCCCGACCACAGCCACGCGCAGGCCCACCGGCACGGGGGTCTGCTGCGCCAAAATCTCTTTTACCTTGTTCACAGCTACCGGCGTAAGTTGAACCATCTCTCCATCCTCCAGAAATCACGCACAAAAGGCGAGATCGACTCCTGTATTCGAACGCGCGACCGGCGCCCGCCCGAAATCTCCATGTAGTATAGCAGATTTGAGCAGCGAGCGGGTCAAGTGCTGGTTGTCCGGATTGCAATCAGATCGAGCCTCTATTTGGTCGATCCGAAGCGCGCCTTGCGCAACAAACGGTGATGCAAAGAGAGCAGGAGGTCGCAACAGGCGTG
>DATLWP010000073.1:0-1949 GCA_035576265.1 Candidatus Polarisedimenticolia bacterium | reverse complement strand
CACGCCGCCAGCAACTCGCGGCTCCACAGGTCGAGGCGGCCCATGGCCTGGTTCACGTACAGGCGCGTCATGTCGATCATGGTCTCGCACTCGGACGCGCCGCGCGATGAGACGAGCTTCATGGTGCGCAGATAGGTGGACTCCATGGCATACGTCTCGATGACGATGTCGGCCACGTTGCCCAGCACCTGTTGCTCCTCGTTGATCGTGGCGCCATACTTCTGCGCCGCTACACCGAGGGCGAGCAGCGAGAGCTTCTTGGCGTTGGCAACCAACCCGCGCTCGATCATCAGCGGCGCATCGGTATCCATGTCATCGGACAGCGACGCCCCGCCTTCCAACAGCTCGTCGGCCAGTTTCTTGGCCGCCAGCAACAGCGGAAGCTGCCCGGTCACGGAGCGCTTGATGAGCATGCCGGTCAGGAGCATGCGGTTGATCTCGTTGGTTCCTTCGTAGATGCGCGACACGCGCGAGTCTCTGTAATGACGCTCGGCGGGATAGTCCTCGATGAAGCCGTAGCCGCCGTAGATCTGCACCACGTGGTCGACCACCTCGTCGAGCATCTCGCTGCCCTTGATCTTCATGATGGAGCACTCGCCCACGTACTCCTCGATGCTGGCCATGGCCTTCGTGGCATAGTCGGGCGCGGTCTTGTCCAGCGGCCCAAGAATGCCGTCCAGCAATCCGGCGGTCCGGTAGGACATGGACTCCACCGCGTAGATGCCGGTCGCCATGTCGGCGATCTTCGCCTGGATCATGCCGAACGCAGAAAGCGGCTTGCCGAACTGGTGGCGCTCGTTGGCGTATCTCATCGCGTCGTCGAACGCGATTTTGGCGGCACCGATACACCCGCCACCCAGCTTGAAGCGCCCCATGTTCAAAATGTTGAACGCAATCTTGTGCCCCTTGCCGATCTCGCCCAGGAGGTTCTCGACAGGCACCTTCATGTTCTCGAAAAAGAGCTGCACGGTGGACGATCCCTTGATGCCCATCTTCTTTTCTTCCGCGCCGATGGTGAGGCCTTCGTAGCCGCGTTCGACGATGAAGCACGTGAACTTGTCGCCGTCCACCTTGGCGAACACGATGAAGAGATCGGCAAAGCCGCCGTTGGTGATGAAGGTCTTGTCGCCGTTCAGGACGTAGAACTTGCCGTCCTTCGTGAGCTCCGCCTTGGTGCGCGCCGCGAGCGCGTCGGAGCCGCTGCCGGGCTCGGTGAGCGCATAGCACGAGACAATCTCGCCGGTCGCGAGGCGCGGGAGGTAGCTCTGCTTCTGCGCTTCGGTGCCGAAGTACACGATGGGCAACGTGCCGATGCCGCAGTGGCCGCCGTAGGTGGTGGCAAACGCGCCGCCCTTGGCGATCACCGCTGTCACCGCCATCGACGTGGCCTTGTCGAGGCCCAGGCCGCCGTAGGCTTCGGGCACGTCGATCATCAACAGGCCCAGCTCGCCCGCCTTCTTCAACAGACCCACCATCAGGCCTTCTTCCTTGTGCTCGGTCTTTTCGATGTTGGCGAGCACTTCGTTGCGAATGAAGTCCTCCGCCGTCTGGACGAACATCTTCTGGTCGTCGCTGAAATCTTCCGGGGTGAAAATATCGCCGGGTGCGGTCTCCTCGATGAGGAAGCTTCCGCCCTTCTTGATCGCAGAATTGGTCGTGGTGGCCATGGGTTACCTCGTTAGAAAGCTGTCGCGGCTGACTCCTCTATATAAATGAGAATGCGCCCTCAGGGAAAGCAATCTTCGGACCATTTTGCCGCTTTTGCCGGGCAGTACGTTAGACCGCGGACGCACGCGGCGCACTTGATCTTGCCGGGCTTCAACGTGTTAAAATCGTAGGAACGCGAGAGCCCCAGTTTTATCGCGGTCTCCCGCCTGGTTGTGAACGCCCCTCTCACCTGGCACGGAGGCCGCACCATGCGCTCAGGTCTGCTGTCTACCCTCTTCGTT
>DATLWP010000072.1:0-9920 GCA_035576265.1 Candidatus Polarisedimenticolia bacterium | reverse complement strand
GACGAGGCGTGTCCTGCATGCCGCGCTAAAGTCCGCTGCGCTACATCTAAACCATCTGAGGAGCTAGCCTGTGCCCTTCCGGAGCCGGTAGCCACTTCCTGCATCGCTTGCGCTAACGACGCGCACGCTTCCGGATCGAGTTGGGCGACAGCGCGCGCCAATTCCGCATGATCTTCCGGCCGACGCGAAAAGAAGAGCGCATCCATGCGATCGAGATCCGCAAGCAGCACCGTAGCGGCGCGAGCCTCTTCCGGAGTCGCGAACGTCTCGCGATAGGCTTGCGATTCGTGCCAGGCGCGGCGCAGGTCGGGGTTCGCGTCGAACACTGCACGGAGATTTTCGGGCTCCGCATTCGTGTCCCAGGCGGCGGGAGCGGCTGCGGCGGCGTCCGCTGCTTCCGGCGACGCGTCGGTGGTGCCGGCCTCGTCGAATTCCATGGCCAGTTGCGGATCGGGTGTGTTCGACTTTCCCGGCGAATCGAGGCCCAGAATTTCGTCGTCGGTGGCGAGCCCGCTCGGGCGAGCCGTGGAGGGACGAGTCTGCGCGGCGTGGGCCGGCAGCGAGGGTGTGTCTGCGGCCGGGTGAGCCGTCGCATGCGCCGCGGGCGTTTGCGTCGGGGTATTTCGGTGCGCGGGCGTCAATGTAGCTGGCATGAACGAAGACCTCCGTCGAATGGTGAGGCAGTTGGAATGGGCGCCGGCGAATCGAGCAGTGGTCGGCAAATATCGCGAAATCGGAAAGCGACTGACTTCGTCACAAAGCCGGCCTTTCGAGTTATCGCTCTTCGCGAATCGCGCCTCCTGGCACGCCTGCAACTACCTGGAAGTGAAGCACTTACCGGCCTGTACTCCATGAGCCCAAAGTTTTCGGATTGTTACCAACGTACTATTTCGCGCGGATGCGCTATCTGTAATTCTATGTAAAGCGGGGAAAGCAGTTCAACCTACCCTGGGGAGCACCGGAACCCCGCGCAAATTTTCGAGGAGTTAGCATGAACCCCACGACCTTGGCCTCCGCAGAGGCAAAGCCCAAAGCCACGGAATCTCAAGTACAGGAGCCGTCAGCAGGAATCGAACGCCGGCGCAGAAAACGCGCAAAGATCTCGGCTCAATTGCACCTTCTTGCTGTGAACTCTCCGGAGCCTTTCGAAGAGGTTTGTATGAGCATCGACGTCTCGCGGGATGGGTTGCTCTTCACCGCGGGCCGCTCGGGCTACTGGAAAGGCCAGCACCTCGACATCACGTTTCCGTATTCGACCGCCGCGAACGCCATGAACCACGCGCAACGCGCCGAAATCATGCGAGTCACCGACCAAGGAGCGGGAAAGTTCGCCGTCGCGGTGCAATTCCTCTCCGCCAGAGCGGAAGGGCGGGAAGACAAGAAGAGTTTTCGCAATCACGCAGCCGCGGTCAGCACGGCGACGCCGGCTCTCGCGCGCGAGACGCAGCAGTCCATCGTGCTGGCCGTCGAATCGGATGCGCGCTGCGCGGAGACGATGCGCGGCATGCTGCAGCAGGACGGTTATACCGTCGTGATCGTGCCCAGCGCGAAAGAGGCTCTCGACATTCTGCGCAGCACCATCCCGGCCGTCTTCATTGCTGAAGTCGAATCTGAGGACATGTCCGGCCAAGACCTTTGCCTGATCGTCAAGCGCAACGAGAGGCTGCAGCAAGTGCCCGTAATTCTGCTCACGCGTTCGGCGCAGCCCGCCGATTATTCGGCCAGTCATCAGATGGGCGCGGTGGTCTGCATGGCCAAGCCGTTCAAGCCCGAGCGATTGTTACACGTCGTGCGTCTCGTGGCCCCGCCGCCCGCATTGAAAGCGGCCTACGGCGCGCGCGTCTCGAACGGCAACATCGAGCGCACCCTGTAATTTCCGAGAGTCTTCACGGTGTGACGTGAAAGGGGCGTGTAACGCCCTACCGTGATTTGCACGCCATATTCGACACGTCATTCTCCACGCCCTACGACGCAGTTCCCTGCCCCTGCTGGCTCTGCTGCCTTGGCCGATCCTGCTGCTTGCGCAGATACTCGCGATGGAACATCGCGTGAGCGCGGACGTTCGCATACCCCGCCGGAGCCTCGATCTTCGCCAGTTGGCCCGCATCCGACGAAAACCAGCCCATGCAAATCTCCAGCTCCGTGGCGTGATTGTCCGCAAATTCGTCGGGCAAAATGCTCGGCAGCGTGATTTCGACGCCGCTTGCGTCGTCGCGCCGCACGACGGGCGACTCGCTCACGAGCTGCGCGATTTCGCGGTACTGTTTGGTGCGCGACCCCTCGTCCGGGATCACGAACTCTTCCAGCCCGATCAGCCGCTTCACCAGCGCCATATTCTCCGGATGCGCGAGCACGGCCTGGATCTGCGGGTCCGGACTTCCCAGTAGTTGCAACAGCACCGCGCGCTGCTGCGACCACAGCGTGGGGTACTGCTCGTCCGTCTCCGGATAGCTGAAGAGGTTGCCCTTCAGGTCCGCCAGGCGGATCCATTTCGATTCAAATGCTGCGCCCGCTCCCAGCAGCGTCACTTCCACGTCAGTCGGGCGATTCTTGCGGAAGCAGTCCACCGCCAGCAGCATGATATCCGAGTGAAAGAACTTCATGCGCCGCCAGACCAGCCCGATGCGGCCCATGGCCTGGTCTCGCGCCATGGAGTAGCCGGCGGCGGTATCGGTGTTCGTCATCGAACCGCCGAAGAGCGCCGGAAACGCGCCGGTAAGAAACTGGGCGATCGGCCCCATCAGATTTGCGGCGTGCTGCGCCAGATCGGGCGGCACCTGTGCCGCGTCGGGCTGGAAGAATCCTGCGGCCAGCGAAAACACAAATGCGTGTTCGCAAGCGTGCTGTATACTCGTCGCCAAATCATGCAGCGCCGAGGTCCAATCGCATGGGATCGCCGATTTCCTTTACCGTTCAATTGACGCCACACGACCTGTTCCGCGCAAACCTCTCGCTCCTACTCCGGAGGCATTGGTGGGCCATTCTGCTGCCCATTCCGGCTGCGCTCGCGGCGCTCTATTGGATTTCGCAGACGACCTACGATCCCGGCGCCAGGCCGATCGTCATCGTCTCCATTATTCCAGTGTGGTTTCTATGGGTGTTCGGCCGCGTGTACCTCGGCGCGCGATCGCAATTCAGGCAGCAGAAAGGCCTGCGAGAGCCGAACCGTTACACCATTTCTGATGACGGAATTCAGATCGAGTCTCCGTCGTCGTCCGACCGGATGGACTGGACGCATATCTATCAAGCGTACGAAAACAAGCGCTTCTTTTTTCTGCATCTCTCAAGGAACCTGAGGTGCATCATTCCGAAGCGTGCTCTGCCGGATGAAGCGAGCATCGCGCAATTCCGACAACTCGCCCGCGCGCACGTAAAAGGAAAAGTTCGGCTCTTCCGTTGAACGAAGCAACCCACCCATAGCAAGAAGCCCAGGACGGGGCACCCGCAAAATATTTGGGGTCAATGTCGGCGGCCGCGGCGGAATCGAACCGGCTGCGTGCGCCGCATCTCCTCGAGCTGCGCTTTGCGGGCCTGCATGGCGCCGATCGTGGGATCGGGCGAAAGGACGCGCGCGGCCAGGCGATCCGCCAGCGGCATGCGCGAACGCCAGCCGCCGGGATCGCCACGGCGCGCGCCGTAGCGCGATTTCAATCCGTAGCGCGCGGCGTCGGCAGGATCGTCGCCATCCATTTTCTCGACGTCCTCCACGCGCGCGGGATCTCGCACCAGATTCGGCAGCGTGCGGATCAACTCGATGCAATTTTCCGTCAGACGCCACTCGCCGCTGTCGAGCATCTGGTACATCAGCATCCATCCGCCCACGCGGTCGTCGTCCGCGGGCACGGGGCGCGGAAATCCCGCGGCGGCGAAGACGTCGCCCATCTGCTCGGCGATCGAGGCTTCGTCGGTGCGGCGAGCGAAAGCGTCGGGCGAAAGATAGACCGCATCGATCTTCTCGCGCGTGGAATCGACGCTTGAAGCGCTGCGGGCGATGATTTCGCGGGCGAGCTCGCGCGGCGGCGTCCGGTGCGTCACGTATTCGCGGTAGGTGACAACGCAGCTCGGGCCGGCATTTGCAGATGGAGACCCTGCGCCAATTGACGACGCGGTGTCATCCCGAACCCAGCCGCTTTGCTTGCGGATGTCGGTGAGGGATCTGCGGTTGGTCGTTTCCTCGACATGAAAAGTAGATTCCTCGGCCCCGTCCAAAACCAGGCCGGCCTCGGAATGACAAACCGGAGAGCCTGCGGGGACGGCGGCGTGCCAGTATACGGCGGCGGGATGCTCGAATCCCCAGTCAATGGAAATCCAGCGCGGCCACCACGGCTTCCAGTCGACTTCCTCAGGACGTAGGAGGTGCTGCGCCAAGTCAAAGCGGTCGAAATATTGCCCGGCGAAGACGTCCCAATCGCCGTCGAGAAACGCGCGTTTTAGATGCGACGGCAGCGCGCGCAGAGTCTTCAGATAATTTTCGTCGCCCGCGTAGATGGGATTGTCGGAGACGCGCGCAGGGATGAAATCGTACTCCGCGGGATTTTCCATTCCGGGCGCGGGCCGCTTGTCGATCCACAGCGACTTCACCCAGGCGTGTCCGATGTTGCCGGGATTGGTCGCGCCGGCCATGCACGGAAACGCGCCCGGCACGGGACAGCGGTTTCGGCTGGTGAGGAATTGCCACTGGCGCAGCGTGAAGAGCGTCAGTTCGTCGATGCCGATGAAGAGAAATTCGGCGCCCTGGTACTGGTAGACGTCGTTCTCGTTCTGGCAGTAGCCGAAGCGCGTGGTTGAGCCGTTCCACCAGGTCACCAGGTGCTTCGACTCGTTGTAGCTCTGGTAGAGTTCGCGCGGCACGTCTCGGCGGAAATAGAGCAGCAGCGATTGTTCGAGTTCGGGAAAAGTGCGGCGCAGCAGCAGCGTGTTCGCGCCGGGATTTTCGTTGGCCTGAAGGATCGCCTCCATGAGAAGCGCCTTCGATTTCCCCGGTCCCGCCGCGCCGCCGAACAGGCGGTATTTCGCGGGCGAAGCGTGAAACGCCTGCTGCTTGGCGAATGGTCGGTAAGGCAGCTCGATCTGCCTTGCCTCGGCTTCGTCTTCGGCCCAGCGTTCCATTCCTGATGTGGGGCCCGATGTGATCTTGACCATGGGGGTGCAAGAAGCTACGTTGTTCGAAGGGGCTCCGCCCGGCCTGCCCTGGGAGGACTCTTGGCGTCGCTGCACTATCCGACACGCGATGTCATCCCGAAACCAGGCCGGCCTCGGAATGACATGACCCGATCCGCGTGGCGTGGATGTAGCCTGAAACCGCTGATCCGTGGGATTATGAAGGCATGACAGATTTTCAAGAGTATCTGGCGCCGAGACTATTCGTAGACAGCGACGATGCGGACGTGCGCGCGTTCACCCGGCAGAACATCGAGGCATGCAATGACGATGTCTCCCGGGCCGTGAAGCTCTACTACGCGGTGCGCGACGAAATTCTCTACGATCCCTACTACATGAGCGAGGATCCGCGGTCGTTTCGCGCGAGCGACTGTCTCCGAGCCGGCCGCGGCTTCTGCGTTCCGAAGGCTGCGCTGCTGGCAGCCGTGGCGCGCGCTGCGGGAATTCCCGCACGCGTAGGCTACGCGGACGTGCGCAACCATCTCTCCACAAAGAAACTTCACGATCTGATGGGCACGGACCTGTTTAGCTGGCACGGGTTCACGGAACTTTATCTCGAGGGCCGTTGGGTGAAGGCCACACCGGCGTTCAATCTCAGTCTGTGCGAGCGATTCGGCGTGCATCCGCTCGAATTCGACGGGCGGCACGATTCCCTTCTTCACGAATACGACCGCAACGGGCGGCGCCACATGGAGTACGTCGCGCAGCACGACAGCTTCGCCGACGTTCCGTTCGACACGATCATCGCCGTTTACAAGAAGCTCTACCCGCGATGGTTCGAGCTGCGCGGCAGTGTCGACGGCGATTTCGCGAAAGAAGCCGCCGCGGAGAGGGATCCTAAGTAGGAGCACGACGGCCAGTACGCCTGCGGAAGTTCCCCCTGCCGTTAGGCAAGTGAACGAATCTTCTGTCCGACGTAAAACGCGGTCGCTCCCCCGAGAAAGGCAGCGCCGATCGCGACATGGTGCACGCTGAAGATGGCTCCGAGCGTGAATGCCGCGATCCCTCCCAGCTGAACCAGATATCCGACTGTCTTCCTGCTTGCGCTCATGCCAGTTCCTTTCGTGTACTCTTTCGGCGTGAATGAGTGGAGCCAATGGGAATGGAGTTTTGTGGCCAAGGTTGGCCTGATAGCGGTACTACTCTTAAATGCTTTCGTCGGTAAGAGGTGGAGGCGAAAGCCATAGGCTCGATTGACGTAGCTCGGACCTTCGGACCCGAGGCTTCAAACTTTGACGCGACGAATGGCGCGGCATCGCATTGAGGCCGCGCTGTCATCCCGAACCCAGCCGCGGTTTCTGCGGATGACGGTGAGGGATCTGCTGTTAGGACTGTTCAGAAGGGCGAAAAGCAGATTCCTCGGCCCCGTCCCGAGACTGGCCGGCCTCGGAATGACAAGCGGCTTTATGACTCAGCGCTCTGCCAAGGATGTTTGCCCCATCCGCACTTCTCTAGCTTCGATTCTCGGTTCGATGCTCGGCGGGCATCCGTTCGGGGCGCGAGACGTTGTGAACCAAGTGCACGTGAACCGGCATGTCGCCCGGTCCGCCGGCCGGACGCGCGGGCTCGAGATGGCGTGAACATTCCTTCAGCACGTCGACGAGCAGCTTTTCCACGCTGCCGCTCTTGTCCGTCTTGTCCCGCAGCTTTTCGATCACGCCGACGTAGTTGTCCGCCACCGTGTGTTCGTCGAGGCCGCGCTGGCGCAGTGCGTCACCCAGCCGCACGCGCTTCCGCGCCCGGCAGCGCGCTTTGAGCTTCCGTGGTGTGCGCGTTTGCTTCCGCGGCGGCGAGTTTTGCAGCGCGGTGCTTTCGGCGGATTCTGCGCTTACGCCGGAGCGGTCTTCGCGCGAGGCGCGCCTCTTCGCGTTGTTCTTTTTCGGCATGGGGAGCTTCCGTCACGAGGTAAAAACCCAAAAGCGGGCCTTCGAGCTGTTCCCGGTGGAGCGCGCAAAACCGGCCGCGCGGCAGCGCCTTGCGTGTGCAGGGAGCCCAGGAGGCCTCGATGCGGCGTGAATGAACGAGAGCGACGCAGCGCGACATAGGAGCGGCATGGGGCGTAGGAATCTGGGTGCACGAAAAAGCAGAACCGACGGCTCGACAAGCCGGTGCGCGACTCGATCAGGCGAGGATTTGGACCAGAACGCCGGCTCCGCCGGTGATCGAGGAAATCTTGGCGCGGATGAATTTCCCGCGGACGCCGGTCACGGTTCGCCCCTCGCCGCCGGTTGCCGCCGAGGTGTCGATGGTCGTGTACTGCGCGTCGGAATCAACCATCGCGGTTTGCAGGACGATGCTCACCGCGGACGGTGAGGTACCGAAGACGGTCTGCCAGCGGATTGTGCGGCCGTTGTCTGGAAAGCCGGCGTAGCTCGGCAGAGCGAACTGCTGGCTCGCCTGGCCGGCGGCGGGCGCCTCGCTATTGAAGGCGAGCGCGACGTCACCGGGAAAGATCGAATACGGTGGAACCTGCGCGTTGTAGTTCGGCATGGATATCTCCCGAAATGTTTTGAGGCCTCTGGCCCGCGAGGCGCAGAGAAATAAAGAAAGGCAAGTCCGGTGGGTCAAGACTGCTTCGTGACGCGTGAAGAGTAGCGGGGCGCCGGCTATTTACTGCGGATGGTTTCGAAACTGCGGTTCTCGTCCGGCTGCGCAGTTTTCGAGGTTAACAAAAAAACTTGTACACGAAATCGAAAGAGAATGCAAGTGGTTGTTCGTGTAGACAATTTTGATCCAAGGTGAAGATCCGTCTTTACGTCAGCAGTTCTCGGCGTCTCGGCTGCGAATCGGCTATACTGGCGCGCTGTGATGCCGTTTCTGCATCTCGGGCCGGTGCTGGTTCCTACCTACGGGCTGATGCTCGCCGTGGCCATGTTGGTGGCGTACTACGTTTTGCGCGCCGATCTTGCCCGGCGCGGGATCGCGCCCAAGGAATCTTCCGCGGCGGAGGCGTTCATCGCCATTCCCTGCTTGGTGGGAATTATCGGCGCCAAGCTATACCACGTCCTCGAATCGCCGCGGGAATTGTTGGCCGATCCATTCGGCCAGCTTTTCAGCCGTTACGGGCTGGCGTGGTTCGGAGGGCTGATCGCCGGCGTGGCGGCTTTCGTCTGGCTCGCGCGGCACCGCAGGATTCCGCTGCTCGACATGCTCGATGCCGGCTCCGCCGCGGCGGCACTTGGCTACGGGGTCGGGCGGTTGGGGTGCCTGCTGGCGGGAGATGGAGACTACGGAATCCCCACGTCGTTGCCCTGGGGGATGAGTTTTCCACATGGACTCGTGCCGACAACCGAGCGCGTTCACCCGACCCCGATTTACGAATTCATCGGGGCGTGCGCGATCGCCTGGCTGCTGTGGCGGCTGGGCACGCGGCAACTCGCGCGGCGCGCATCTTCCAAGCCGGGCACCGTCTCGGCGAAAGGCAGCGTTTTTGCGGCATACCTCGTGATGACCGGTGCGGCACGTTTTCTGGTGGAATTCATTCGCATCAACCCGCGGTCGTTTTTCGGTATGTCGAACGCGCAGGCAGCGAGTCTGCTGTCGATCATCGCCGGGGCAATTGTTTGGTGGCGCGCCACGAGGCACGCGGGAGCCATGCGCAGCAATCGAGTGAGTTAGAAGCCGGCCCGTTACCCGCACGTCTGGCCGCTCGCGCCGGAATGGCCTGAAGGCCGGGACTCGCCAAGCCAGAGCCGCCCGCGGCCCTCTCCGCAGGCGCCCTGGGAGCCGAGTGCAGCGCTCCCGCGCGCGTCCAGAGCAAGAGCCGGCCGCGTGCCTGACCCCGGCAAGGCAAGCAACCCGCCACGCGTTCCCCCTATAGTTGATCGGGAAACGCGGGATGGAACGTCAATACGACTTCCCCTTCCAGCTGTGCCCTAGAAGCTACGCACCGGGCCTTTTCAAATCAATTCGGAGCAATACTGCATCTTCCTTGCGGGAACTACGCATAGGATGCGTATTTTTCGCACCCGGTTTACGCGCTGCCGCGCTTGACACGACATAAATGGGAGCGTAAGTTAACGCGAAAGTTGCGGTACTTTGAGGGCAGACGTAAGCGCTGTCGATGGATTTTTTGCGAACCGGGGATTTTCTCCCCCGTCGTTCACGGGTAGACATTTTTTCAGCGTGCATGATTTCGGGCTCCAGCGGACCAGGGCGAAACCCAGCCACCCGTTCAGGCGCCGCTAACGCGTCCTGTACATCGGTTGATGCCGCCGAGCGCTGCGTGGCGGCAAACGCGGCGGACGTGCGCGAAACCGCGCCGCCGGGCGGCCCTCCGTTTTCCCTCGAAAGCCTGCTGCAAGCGCTGCGCGAATTCGCGATCGCCGTGGATCGTGACGGCTTCATCCGGACGATCTGGAGCCCGATCCTGCTTCACAGCCACGACCCCAAAGCCCTGTTGCTCGGCCGCCCACTCGGCGAAGTGCTCGACCAGCAAACCTATGATCGGTTCACGGATCTCTCGCGGCGCCCGGACGATGTCGGCCGGAGCCGAACCATCGAATGCACGGTCGGATTTGCCGATGGTGTCCGCTGCTTCGCTGTGCGCGCCCTGACGGTCGCAAATGGGACCGGAGAACCGGAAGCACTTTGGCTGCTGGCGTTCGACATCTCTCACCGGAAAAGGGCCATGGAGGACCTGCAAAAGAGCGAAACACTCTTGGTACAGGCGGAAGAGCTCGCGAACATCGGGAGTTTCGAGGTTAACTTGGAAACCAAGGAAGTCGTGTGGTCGCCCCAGCTATGCCGCGCACTTCAGT
>DATLWP010000071.1:0-19280 GCA_035576265.1 Candidatus Polarisedimenticolia bacterium | reverse complement strand
AGTCCGTGCGAGCGGCGCGGCCTTCGCGGCGGCGGGCGGTCATTCGCGAGCGGCGGCGGAGATCGCGCGCGACCGGCAGTTCGATTTTGCCTGCGCTTCCCTTGATCTTTCCGTGGAGGAGCGCGACATACGTTTTCTCGACGCGGCGCTCGCGAAAATCCTCCACCAGCTTTCGGTGGGCGGCATCGTTGCGCGCAACGACGATTGCGCCGGAGGTGCCCTTGTCGAGGCGATGCACGATCCCGGGGCGCAGCGGGCCTCCGACGGTGGAGAGCCCCTCCATCCCGCCGTAGCGGTCGAGCAGCGCGGCGACCATGGTGCCGGTGCCCACTCCGGCGCCAGGATGGACGATCATCCCGGCGGGCTTGTTGACCACGGCGACGTCTTCGTCTTCATAAAGAACTTCAAGCGGAATCGACTCGGCCTCGACTCCGGCAGGCGGAGCGGGAGGAATTTCGACAGTGACTGCTTCGCCCGTCTCGACGCGATGCGAGGCTTTGCGCACGACTCCGTCAACCCACACGCGGCCCTCTTGCATCAGCGACTGAATGCGCGAGCGGCTCAAATCTGCGAGTTGTGAGGCGAGGAAACGGTCGAGGCGCTCGCCCGCATGCTCGGCTGCTACAGTCAAAACCATCGTGTGAGCAAACATTTTTCCCGTAGCCGGTTGTTCAGCCGCGGCAGAGGCTCATTCAGCGAGCCACCGCAGCGGAAGACATCAAGACGTCGGCGCGGATCCTAGCGTTACCGGCGTCGCGGGAGGAACAGGAGCCGAGCCTCGCAGGCCGCGCCACCACAGAAATCCTCCGGCGACGATCAGCCCCACGCTTACGAACTGCATCAGGGATACGGTATCGTGGAACATCAATGTGCGTCCCGGATCGCCGCGGAAAAATTCAATCGTGCCCCGCTCGATTCCGTAGAAAATGAAATACGCGCCGATCAACTGCCCCGAGAAGCGCTGCCGCGTGCCCAGCCACACCAGGAGAAGAACGTTCAAGAACTCGGCGCCGGACTCATAAAGCTGCGTGGGATGCAGAGAGCTGTGCAGCGGCGTCCCGGCGATCTCTCCGGCCACCGGGCTCGTGAACGTGACGCCCCAGGGTAGTGACGTCGGCTTGCCGTAACAGCAGCCCGCCGCGAAACACCCCAGCCGGCCGATCGCATGCCCCAGCGCGATGGGCCCAGCGGTGAGATCGAGAACGCCCAGCAGCGGCATCTTTTGAAAACGCGCGTATAGCACGACCCACAGAATTCCGGCGAGCACGCCCCCGTAGAACACACCGGCCGATTGAAACGTGGCGATGCTGAAAATCTCGCGCGGGTTTGCGATGAAATAATCCCACTGGGTCAGGATGAGCCAAACCTTCGAGCCCAGCAGCGCCACCAGGATCCCATAAATACCGAGGTTCCAAACTTTGCCGGGTTCCAAACCAGCGCGAGGAGCTTGCCGGTACGCCCACCGGAGTGCCAGGAGAAAACCTACCGCGATCAAGACGCCGTAGGTATAAATGGGAAAAGAACCGATATGGAAAAGGACCGGGTACATCGCTCAGGCCTGTTCGCGGCTGGAATGGCGCACGTCGCGAAGAAGCTCGAGAATGACGAGCGCGGCGCCAATGACGATCGCGGAATCAGCCAGATTGAAAGTGTACCAGTGGTAGCTGCCCAGGTGAAAATCGAGGAAGTCGGTCACGCTGCGCCGCAGCACGCGGTCGAATAGGTTTCCCGCCGCGCCGCCCAAGATCAGCGCCATGCCGTCCCGACCGAGCCAGCCGCCGGCGCGGTCCGTGGCCAGCAGCCAAACGATGAGGGCCATGACGCCGAGCGAGAAAACGATCAGGAGCGGGGCCCGCCATGGTGTTTCGGAATCCGCGAAGATGCCGAAGGCGACTCCGGGATTGGTCGCGTGAACCAGATTCAACAGACCAGGAATCAGGACGCGGATTGAGCCGACGGAAGTGAAGTTGTCCACCGTGTACTTGCTCACTTGATCCGCGGCCAGCACGGCGACGGCGAGAAACGCAAGCAGCCAGCCCGAGCGTGACCCGGACGCCATTAGCGCTTGGCGCTCCCTGCCGATGCGCCACCATCGCGCTCGATTTCTGCAAGCGCTGCGAGGCAACGCTCACAGAGCGTGGGGTAGTCGGCGCTCTCGCCGACGTGCGTCGAATAATTCCAGCAGCGCTCACACTTCGCTCCCTGGGCGAGGTCCACGCGAATCTGCAAGCCAGCGATTCCCGCAGCCGGCGAGGCGCCCTCCAGACTTCCGTTTGCGATCGCCACCTGGGAGACGATGAATAGCGCCGGTAGATTCGCGGCATGTTCTTGCAGCAAGGCGGCCCAGTCGCTGTTGGCGCCGAGCGTCACTTGGGCTTCGAGCGCACCGGAAATCCTTTTCGCGGCTCGCGCCTCTTCGAGTTTTTTCAAGACCTCCTGGCGCACGGCGAGCAGGCGCTCCCAGTTTCTTGAACGCGCCTCATCGAATGCACGTTCGAGATCTTCGGCAGCGGGGAAAACAGCCATATGGACGCTTTCAGGATCGCCCGCGGCGCGCGGCAGATGTTTCCAGATTTCCTCGGAGGTAAACGCGAGGATCGGAGCGATCACGCGGATGAGCGCGCTCGCGATGCGAAAGACGGCGGTTTGCGCCGAGCGGCGGCCGCGATTGTTGGGCGCGAAGGTGTAGAGGCGATCCTTGAGCACGTCGAAATAAAACGCGCTCAGGTCGACGGTGCAGAAATCGTGCAGGGCGTGGTAGACGCGATGGAATTCGAAATTCGCGTACCAGTCGCGGCATTGCCGGACAAGCTCGCCGGTGCGGCGGAGCATCCACGCGTCCATTTCCCACAGGTCGGCATCGGGGACGCTGTGGCGCGCGGGATCGAAGTCGAAGAGATTCGAGAGCGCGAAGCGGAAGGTATTGCGGATCTTGCGATAGGCCTCAGCGAGCTGCGTCATCATCGCAGGCGAGTTGCGCATGTCCGCGGTGAAGTCCTGCGAGACAACCCAGATGCGCAGGAGATCGGCGCCCCATTTTTCTACGATTTCGTTCGGCGAGAGCGCGTTGCCGAGGGATTTCGACATCGGCGCACCTTTTTCGTCGAGCGTCCAGCCGTGCGTGACGACCCGTTCGTACGGCGCATGGCCGCGAGTGCCGATGCCAATGAGCAGCGAGCTCTGAAACCACCCGCGGAACTGGTCGGCGCCCTCGAGATACACCTGGGCGGGCCAGTGGAGGCCATTCTCTTCCGTGAGCACGGCGAGATGCGTGGAGCCGGATTCGAACCATACGTCGAGAATGTCGTTTTCCTTGCGCCACTTCCCTGCGCCGCAGGCGCATTTCGTCCCCACGGGCAGCAACTCTTCGGCGGAATGTGTGTACCAGGCGTCGGATCCCTCGCGCTCGAAGAACGGCAGCACGTGGCGCAGCGCCTGAAAGTCCTTAAGCTGCTGGCCGCACGCCTCGCAATAGAAGACGATCAGTGGGACGCCCCAGAAGCGCTGCCGAGAAATGCACCAGTCCGGGCGCTCCACAATCATGTTGCTCATCCGAGCCTCGCCCCAGGACGGAATCCATTTGACATTCCCGATTTCGGACAGCGACCGCGTCCTTAGAGTACGAGCCTGATCGCCCGAAACCGAAACATATCGCGGGTCAGGTTCCCCGAACGGCTCGTCCATCGAAACGAACCACTGTTCGGTGGCGCGGAAGATCACGGGATTGTGGCAGCGCCAGCAGTGGGGATAGCTGTGCGAGAGCTTGCGTTCGCCGACGAGCATGCCGCGCTTTTTCAGCAGGTCGACGACGATTGGGTTCGCTTCGAAGACGGTTTTGCCTTTGTATTCCGGCAAGCCTTCCGTAAAGCGGCCGTCATCGTCCTGCGGCGCGTACGGTTTGAGTCCATATTTCTGGCCGGTTCGAAAGTCGTCGGCGCCGTGGCCCGGAGCTGTATGCACGATTCCCGTGCCCTGATCGAGCGTAACGTAATCGGCAAGGACAGCGGGCACGTGCAAATCGAGAAATGGGTGCTGAAATTCAAGACCTTCGAGGTCCTTACCCTTCCAGGAGCCAGACACTTTGGTTGACTCTAGATTCAGTTCCGTGGCCAGCGCGCTCACGCGTTCTCTCGCGAGGAGGAGTTTGCCGGCCGAGGTCTCCGCGACGACGTATTCGAAATCCGGATGAAACGCAAGGGCGCGGTTTGCCGGGAGCGTCCACGGAGTGGTGGTCCAAATCAAGGCGCTCACGCCGCTGCCGAGCATGCCTGATTTGGCGCTGGCAACGACCGGAAATTTCACCCAGATCGAGGGGCTGGTGTGATCCTCGTATTCGACTTCGGCCTCGGCGAGCGCGGTGCGGTCATAGATGCACCAGTAGACAGGCTTCAGCCCGCGATAGACCAACCCCTTCTCCAAGAAATCGAGGAACGCCCCGGCGATGGCTGCCTCGAGATTCGGGTCCATCGTGAGGTAGGGTTTGTCCCACTGGCCGAAGATGCCCAGGCGTTTGAATTCGCGCTTGTGCGTTTCGACGTAGCGCGCGGCGAATTCGCGGCACATCCTGCGAAACTCCGAGGGCGCGACCTTGGTGGTTTTTCCACCCAGCTCCTTCTCAACTTTCGTCTCGATGGGCAGGCCGTGGCAGTCCCAGCCAGGGATGTATGGCGACCGGAAACCCGCCATCGTCTTTGACTTCACGATCATGTCTTTCAAGATCTTGTTCAGGCCGGTGCCGAGATGGATTTCTCCGGTTGGATACGGAGGGCCGTCGTGAAGCACAAACAGCGGCGCCGCTGCACGCGATTCGAGAATGCGGCGGTACAGTCCCATCTGCTCCCAGGCGGCCAGTTGCTCAGGCTCGCGTTCGGGAAGCCGCGCCTTCATGGGGAACTCGGTTTTCGGCAGATTCAGAGTGCTCTTCAAATCGATGGTCTTCTCCATCTTGCGGGATCGAAACGCCCTTTCTTGAAGGCCCAATCGCGCTGTTTGGCGCATGCGGGGTCGCTAGCGTCACCAATTGGCGCGGTGGAAACTCAAATTTCCGGTTGCAGGCTCTATGCTACAATGATTTCTGAAACGTGTCAGCCGTACCCAGGGCCGGACATCCTTTTTCGCGGAGAAGCGTCTAATAGTTAGGTACGGGTTTGCCAGGGGGCACGCGAAATTCGCATGTCAGACTTCAGCGCCAGACTCGATGAAGTAGGTCGCTCGACGGATGAGCCTACGCTCCGGCTCGGCCGGTTGGCTTCACCCGTACACGAGTCTCACCTGAAGAGCCTACTCTCGAACCTCAAGGATTTTCTAACCGAGCGCCCGGTGAAAGTGCGTGGCGGCGCGCCGACGGCCTTTGGCATGCCGCGATTTGGCTCGGGCCTAACCGACAATCTCAAGGAATTTTTCCGCGCGGAGCCCCGAGGCCCGGTGAACTCGGCGCTGCTTGTTAACTGGAGCCAACAAGCCGGACTTTGGCAGAACCTGCGCGACCTAATCTCGCCGCCCAAACTGCCGCCGCTGAAGACGACGAGCCAGCCGGTTCCCGTACCGGAAATCTGGTCGAAAAACGCACAGTTCTCGCGCGTCCAGGCGCTTTCGCTGCTCTTCCACGTAGTGGCGATTGCCTTGGTGATTCTCATTCCGCTGCTGATTCCCGAGCTGATTTCCCCGCCACCCACAAAGGCGAGCGCCGTGGATCTCGGGCAGGTCGAGGATATCTCGCCCTATTTGCCGAAGCTCGCGCCGGCTAAACAAAGGGCCGGTGGCGGTGGCGGGCAGCATGACAAGCTACCCGCAAACAAGGGCCGCCTGCCCAAGTTCTCCTGGACCCAGGTCGCCAGGCCCATGGTGAAACCGCCGGAGCATCCCGAGATTGCGATGACCCCGACCGTGCTGGGTAATCCGGATATCAAGCTGCCGAACCAGAAACTGCCCACGTGGGGCGATCCGTTCGGCAAAGCATCCAACGAATCGTTGGGCCAGGGGCGTGGCACGGGGGTGGGTAGCGGCAACGGCGCCGGCGTCGGCCCGGGCCAAGGATGGAACACCGGTGGCGGCGCGCCCAATGCCGGCTCGGGCGGGTACGGTTACCCCAAGTGCCTGTACTGCCCGCGCCCCGACTACACGGACGAAGCCATGAAGGTTAAGATTCAGGGCGCCGTGCTGCTGATTGCGACTATCACTGCGGATGGCCGTGTGACGGATATTCACGTTGTCAAAGGTCTCGGATTCGGGTTGGATGAAAAAGCGATCGAGACGGTTCGCACCTGGCGCCTCCAGCCAGCCGCCGGTCCCGATGGCCGACCCGCAGCCGTCCGGACGCCGATCGAAGCCGTCTTCCACCTCTATTAACGAGCCGCTGCGCCGCATCCCGGCCGACGCACGCGGATTCGATTCTCAGGCGACGTTAACCTTCACGACGGAGGTTTGAGCGCCGCAAGCCGGCACGAGCACGATTCTGCTAGCATGAGCGGCATGAAAAACACAGCTCGCTTGCTGATTCTGATTGTCGCCGGGATCCCGGGATTTGCGGCCCTGGCATCCGCACAAGACGGTGCGGTCCGGTTCGCGGCCCGCGTCACTCCCACCGGAGGCTTGGAGGAGCCGGTGCGAGGCTTTCCCTTCTACCTTCTGCGCAAGAGCTTCGAGGAAATCGGAAAGGAAGTGGAGGCCGCGGAGCCGAAGCCGGATCAGGACGCTTTCATCAGCAAGCTCGATCTGTCGCCGGAACTGAAAAAGTGGATGAAGAAGAACAACTGCATTTCGCTTACGGGCGAGGATTTCGTCCACAAGCTGAATCCAGCTGACATCATGAACGTGCCGGAATTTTATGCCGCGTACCTCGATCGAAACGCCGGAGACCAATCCGTGGACTTCCCGAAACCGAAGTTCAAGGCTTCCGACCGGGTGAAAAACCCGGCGAAATACGAGAAACTTTCGGCCGAATACCGCGAAGAAATCCGCCGCTACATCAAACAGCATCCGCAGAGCATCAGCGAAATCGAACTGAATTTTACGGAGATCGACCCTCGCATCAAATGGAACGACCTAGTGGGGAAACGCGCACCCGAAATTCATCGCCAAACGCTCGCTCTCGCGCGATCGACATATCTTGTGGCGCAGACGCAAACCAACCTCGAAGGCCAGGGGCTTCTGCGCGGGATCCCGCCGGGCACCTACTGGCTGAGCACGCTCGACGTGGCCGCCACCGTGGGCGACGAGCGGCTGCGGTGGGACGTACGCGTGACCGTGCGGCCCGGCGACACGAATCACATCGTGCTTTCCAACTTCAACTCCGTCCGGCCTTCTGCCGCGTCGCCGTAACGAATTCTCCGATCGAGGTTCTCCGTGGCCGCTGCCGCTGAAATGGCATCGCTCATTCGCAGGCTTGGCGACTCCGATCTCGCAACTCGCACCGACGCAGCCACGGAAATCTTCGAGCGCGGCGCCGAGTTGGCACGAGTGGCAACGGAAAAATGGCTCACCGACCCGGAACTTGCGGATTGTTTCATTGCCGGTACGGGCGGATTTCCTGAGACGACCGTCGGCGTCGCGATCCAGCCCGAAACCTTCGAACGCCTCCGAACCGCCAGCGGGTCGCCGCGCCTCGCGGATGTGCCGCCGGATCAGGATGCCGACGAGTTCGAACTCAGCTATCCCGGCGGCGTGCAACTCGATCTGCTGACCACGCGCCAGCCGGGCGGTTCCGGCGCGATCGCGCGGTACCTGCGCAAATCCGGCGAGGGCATCCAGCAAGTGGAACTGTACGTCCGCGACGCCGAGCGCGCGACGATGATTCTGCGCACGCGGTTCGGACTCGCGCCGGTATATCCGACATCGCGCGCAGGCGCCGACGGCGCGCGTGTGAATTTTTTCCTGGTGCCGGCGGGGCCGGATCGCAAGGTCCTCATCGAACTTGTGGAAGCCAGGAACCGCAACTCCTAAACGAATCCCGCCAAACCGGCGCGGTGGTCGCTATTCCCCGCTCTGTTCGAGGAGCTTGGCTACGAGCGCCGTCCATCCGGTCTGGTGGCTCGCCCCGAGTCCACTGCCCGTCTCGCCGTGGAAATATTCGTAGAATTGGATCAAATCGCGCCAGAAGGGATCCTGCTGAAAGAGTTCGGTCTCACCGTACACAGGGCGGCGGCCATCGGTGCGAAGGAAAATGCGAGACAGCCGGCGGGAGAGTTCGCTTGCGACCTCCCAAAGAGTTTGCTGCCGGCCCGAACCCGTCGGGCATTCCACCCTGAATTCGTTGCCGTAGTAGAAATCAATCCGCTGCATGGACTCGATCAGGAGAAAGTTCATGGGAAACCAGACGGGCCCGCGCCAATTGGAATTGCCCCCGAAAAAGCCGGTGGTGGACTCACCGGGCTCGTAGTCAACGGAGTGCGATTGGCCGTCGAGGGCCAGCACGAAAGGATGATCGCGATGAAATTTCGAAAGTGCGCGAACGCCGTGGGGCGATAAGAATTCGTTCTCATCCAGAACGTAGCGATAGATGCGCTCGAGTTTCCGGCGATTGGCTATCGTCAGGAGATACCGCGTGCCCTGTTCCGACTGGCGGCTCATGTCCAGGTGGTCGGCGACACCCGGATGATGCTCGAGAAACCACTGTGCCCGGTGCCGGAAGTCGCGGATGCATTTCACGTCTTCCGGTTCGAACGTTGCAACGGCAAAAAGGGGGATCAGGCCAACCATCGAGCGCACTTTGATGGGGACGTGCGTGCCGTCGCTCATGTGGATGACATCGTAATAAAATCCGTCCTGCTCGTCCCACAGTCCGATTCCTTCCCCTCCCATATCGTTCATCGCCTGCGAGATGTAGACGAAATGCTCGAAGAACTTGCTGGCCACATCCTCGTAGGCCGGATCTCCGTGCGCCAGCTCGACGGCAATGGCCAGCATGTCGAGGCAGTACATCGCCATCCAGCTCGTGCTGTCGGATTGCTCAACGAGGGTGCCGGGCCCCAACGGGTGTGAGCGATCGAAAACGCCAATATTGTCGAGGCCGAGAAAGCCGCCCTGGAACACGTTCTTCCCGTCGGGGTCCTTACGGTTCACCCACCAGGTGAAATTGAGAAGGAGCTTGTGGAAAACGCGCTCGAGAAAATCTCGGTCTGATTTTCCTCGGACGCGCTGCTCGATCCGATACACGCGCCAGGCCGCCCAGGCCTGCACGGGCGGATTCACATTCGAGAAATTCCATTCGTAGGCGGGCACTTCCCCGTTGGGGTGCATGTACCACTCGCGCAGAAACAGGATCAGCTGTTCCTTCGCGAAGTCGGCATCGATCAGCGCCATGGCCACGCAGTGAAATGCGAGGTCCCAAGCCGCGTACCAGGGATACTCCCACTTGTCCGGCATGGAGATGACGTCCGAATTGTAGAGATGGGTCCACTCGTGGTTGCGGCCCATGCGCCGGCGCGGATCGGGCACGGGCTGCGTGGGATCACCCGCGAGCCAGCGGCGAACGTCGTAGTGGTAGCTCTGCTTGCTCCAGAGAAGGCCCGCGAAGGCTTGGCGCTGAACCAGCCGCGCGTCGTCGCTCAATGCCGCGCCGGCACGCTCGGCATAGAACTCATCCGCCTCCTTCTGGCGCTCGGAAAAGACGGCGTCGAACGCCGGCCCGAAGAATCGCCCGCGAGACGCAGAAGGCTGCGCGGGATTGCTGTCGGTCAGGCGCAGGCGAAGCGTGCAACTTTTCCCGGCCGAAATCTCTGACATGTAATGAGCGGCTGCTTTCGTCCCCGTCATCGCGGGATTCACGGCGGTTCGCTCACTATTGATCAGATAGCGGTGAAAAGCGTCCTTGACGTAGGGACCGCGATTCGTCTGCCCGTAGAGCCGCTCGGTGTTCGTCTCATTTTCGGTGAAGAGCAGCTCAGGCTCGCCCTCGGCGAGCAGCCAGCGCTGGCCGTAGCGATAGTCGGTCACTTCTATGACCGCCGTCTCAGCAGGACTCTCGATCCTTCGTGCACGCGGCTTGTCATACTTGTCGCCCCAGTCCCACCGATTGCGGAACCAGAGCGTCGGAAGGATGTGGAGCTTCGCAGGTTCCGGCCCGCGATTCCAGGCCGTGATTCGAATCAGAATATCATCTGGCGCCGCCTTGGCGTATTCCACGAAGACATCGAAATAGCGATTCTCGCGGAACACGCCGGTATCGACCAGTTCGTACTCGGGATCGTTTCGCGTGCGTTTCGCATTTTCCGCGACGAGTTCGTTGTACGGAAACGCCGCCTGTGGGTACTTGTAGAGGAACTTCAGGTAGGAGCTCGTAGGCGTGGCATCGAGGTAGTAGTAATACTCCTTGACGTCCTCGCCGTGATTGCCTTCGCGGTTGGTCAGGCCGAAAAGCCGCTCCTTCAAGATCGCGTCCTTTTCGTTCCACAGTGCAAGGGCAAAGCACACATGTTGGTGGCGGTCGCAGATCCCTCCCAGGCCGTCCTCGCCCCAGCGGTAGGCACGAGAGCGGGCGTGGTCGTGCGGGAAATAGTCCCACGCGTCGCCGTCGGCACTGTAGTCTTCCCGAACCGTGCCCCATTGCCTCTCGGAAAGATACGGTCCCCAGCGCTTCCAGTGCGCGTCGCGCTCGACGCTGGCCCGAAGCCTCTGTTCTTCCCTCGTCATCCCCGAGCCTTCCTACTCTTGATCTTCCAGGCGCGCAAACGTTGCTTGGGAGTCGCGATTTCAGCGCACGTTGCGACTGCGAACCACTCTAGCGGGTCGAAGGAAACGTGGCAAGGCGCACGAATTTCGGCGTGTTTGCATCACCGGCACTCCTGGCGTCCGCGTGGGCCTTCGGAAGACGGCATACTCTGCGATCGATTTTAGCGAAAGGATGCTGCGCTGGTAGCGACGGCGCGCTAGTCGAGCCGCCGGTGTTTGAAGTGTTTTTCGCCCTTGGCGTACGGACCCACCGTGTGGCCCTCGCCCACGAGCTTGTACTTGTAAGTCGTCAGGCCCTCGAGTCCCATGGGGCCGCGCGCATGCAGCTTGCTGGTGCTGATGCCCACCTCCGCGCCTAACCCGTAGCGGTAGCCATCCGCGAAGCGGGTCGAGGCGTTATGAAAGACACCGGCCGAGTCCACTTCGTTCATGAATCTCCGCGCGGCCTCGGAATCCTCGGTGACGATTGCATCGGTGTGATGCGAGCCGTAGTGGTTGATGTGTTCGATCGCTTCGTCCAAGCTGCCGACGATCTTCACGGATAGAATCAGATCGCCATACTCGGTCGCCCAATCCTGCTCGGTGGCGGGAACGATCCCCTGGTTCGGCAGAAGCGCGAGGGTTTTCGCGCAGCCGCGAATTTCAACCTTCGCCTCTTTGAGTTTCGCGACGATCTGCGGCAGAACTCTTGCAGCGACAGCCTCGTGAACCAAAAGCGTCTCCGCGGCATTGCAAACGGCGGGATATTGCACCTTCGCGTCGTACGTGATGTCTACAGCCTTCTTGAAGTCTGCGGCGCGGTCCACGTAGACGTGGCAAATCCCCTCGCTGTGCCCGAGAACGGGAATGCGGCTGTGCTCCATGATGAACCGTACGAGCTCGTACGACCCGCGCGGAATGATCAAATCCACATCGCGGTCGAGCGAGAGCAGCTCCAGTACGTCCGTGCGCGTTTGCAGCAGGCTGATCGAGTCCGCCGGAATTGCCGGAAATCTCGCCACCGCCTCGCGCCAGATCTCCACCAGCGCTTCGTTGGTTTGCGCGGCCTCCGAGCCACCTTTCATAATCACAGCGTTGCCGGACTTCAACGTCAGAGAAGCAAGTTGAGGAACGACATCCGGCCGGGACTCGAACACGACACCAATCACCCCGATCGGGCAGGATTCCTTGTGGAGCACGAGGCCGTCATCGAGTTGCGTTGCCGAAAGCAACCGCCCAAGCGGATCCTCCAGTCGTGCGACCTCCCGAATCTGCGTGGCCATCTGCTGGATGCCCTGCTCCTTGACGCGCAAGCGCGCGAACATCGCCGAGGACATCTTGCCCGCGGTGACGAGCTGTTGCGCGGCGCGGCAATCGCGCTCATTCGCTTCCAGGATGAGCCTGCCGGCGTTCTCAATCGCCTGGGCGGCCGCCAGAAGAGCCTCGTTGCGAGACTCGGCAGAAAGCCTCGCCAGCGCGCGCGACGCCGTCCTCGCTCGCTGGGCCAGCGAGGCGACCGATGCGGCGCTTGCGTGCATCCGTGCGGTGGTTTCCTGACTCATGATTTTTGCATCAACACAATATTGTCGCGGGTGACAAGAACAGGAGATGCGGGAGCTTCCCTGCCGCGAGACTGTTTCTTGCCTGAGAACTTCTCCGCTTCCTGGCTCGCACAATTGGCTATGCCGCGGGCGAATTCACGGCCGTCGGAATCGACGATGCTCACCACATCCATCGGCGCGAAATGATTCTCCACGCGCACGATTCCCGAGGCCAGCAAGCTCGCCTTTCCCTGCGTGATGGCCCGGTGCGCGCCGGCGTCAACCACCACGCGCCCGCGAACGTCGGCTGCATACGCGATCCAGCGCCGTTTGCCGCGCATGCGCTTCACAGGCAAGAAAGCGGTACCCACCCGCTCTCCTGCGAAAAGGCGGTGGAGGGTGTCCGGACTGTTGCCGTCGGCGATCACCGCAATCCCGCCGCAATTCATCGCGATCTCCGCCGCTTCGAGCTTCGTGCGCATGCCGCCGCGTCCGCTGGCTGACGGGCCTGCAGCGAGCGCTCTCAGGTCCGGCGTTATCTCTTCCACCAACGGAATGACCTCCGGCTGCGCGCCTCCGGCGTCACCGATAGAGCGATCCGGCGGCTCGGGGGACTCTTGTCGAAGTAGACCACTCACGTTGGTAAGCAGAACCAAGGCCTCCGCTTCAAGCCCGCTCATCACCAGCGCCGCCAAGCGATCGTTGTCGCTGAACGCGGGCGTTCGCGATCCCGGCGCCACGGATTCGAGTTCCGCGGTTGAAACAGTGTCGTTTTCATTGACGATGGGCAGGACTCCGAATCCGATCAACTTCTCCATCGTCTCCCGGAGATTCGAATACCGGCGCCAGTTGGTGAAGTCCTCTTCGGTGAGCAAGACTTGCGCGATCTTGATGTCCCACGCAGCGAAGAGGTCCTTGTACGCATCCATCAGCAAGTTCTGCCCGACAGCGGCGCAGGCCTGTTTTGTAACCAGGTCGTCGAGGCGCGAGCGGTGAAGTCCCAGCCAGCCTCTCCCCAGCCCCACGGCGCCGGAGGAAACGAGCACGACTTGTCGGCCCGCCTGACGCAAAGCGGCAATCGAGCGCACGATCGGCTCGACGCGCGCATGGCAGAACTCACCCTCGGCGCCGGTGACGGTTGCAGTGCCAACCTTGATCACGAGACGCCGCGCAGCGCGCAGCAATCTTTCCCGCTCGCCATCCATATTGCGATCTGCCTGCACTCGAAAGAACCCCGCAAGACCTAGCCCTGGAAACCGAGCTTGGACTTTCGAATTGGTTTCGGTTTTTCAATTGTACCGGAATCGCTGCACGCGTGCCTGGCGTTTCTGTTAATGGCTCACACTCGAGCCTGCACTTCTGCGGGCTCGATTTACGCCAGCGGTTGCGACAGCATCCTGGAATACGCCTGCTGTCGGAATGCGGCGTTAAATCGAACTGGATCGGGCCCGCTTTAGCCCCCGGAAGTGGCAAAAAATCGGGCTACCGCCTAGAAGTGAATCAATCTGGGACAGTTACTTGCGCACGGCATTGCCACAAATGTGAAAAAACATGCATCTTGACAATGATGTTGAGTGCTTATAGGTTCAGGGCGCGAGCCGTTGCTGGCCCTGTTATTTGTTTGCCCGGTCCGGTGCGGCAGCCCACTGAGGGGCTGAGGGAGCGCCGTTCGAAACGACCGGCAGTGAGGGCCCAATGACGAAGACATTTCGAAAGTTTGTGCTCGTGGCGGCCGCGGCAGTTTTTTGTTTCACGCCTTTCGCACATGCGGACACGGTGGGCATGAAGTTCACCGGCACCGCCACCAATACGACGCTGACCATTCATGATTCCGTCCTAGGAACCGTAACCGCAGTCATTGATCCCTATACGGGTATCGTAAACGGACAGTCCGTCCTGATGTTTTGCGTCGATCCAGACCATGAAGTCAACTACGGCGATACGTGGACTGCCAACGTCAGCTATCCCGGTGGCGATCTGAGCAAGACATACCAGGTGATGGATTATGGGAAGAGCTCCGCGGCAGCGAATTCGATATACGAGGAAATGGCCGGGCTTGCTCTCCTGATGACGAGCACAACGGACGCTACGATAAGGAAAGAGATTCAGGGCGCCATCTGGCAGCTTGCTGATCCGAGTCTGACGTTCCCCAATGCCACCTCCGCGTTCCTGAGCGCCGTGTCCGGGTATGAGAGTTGGGCGGCAAATAACAAATTGACGTCCGGCTTCGAGATTCTCTCGGACGTCAGGAACTGCAAGCAGGAATTCATCGTGCTGACGCCGGAACCGGCGACTCTGTTGCTGCTTGGTCTCGGGCTGGGGTGCGTGTTCTTCGTAAAGCGACGGAAACTCTTTTCGACGTCCTCTTAGGAACTCATGCTGTGCAGGGCTGGGTGTGATCCCGCGCTTCCTGCGAGCCCTTCCGATGCGAATTGCCGGCGTCCGCATATTCGCAGAAGACGGTAGTGTTCTGGCCAGCATTGGCAGTTTCCTCGCCGAAGCGCCGGCCTCCTATCCGATGTGCATTCCAGGCAACAATTGATTAGGTACGAGGGTCGAATCGTGCTATCGTTAGGTTGCGTTTGTTGCTCTTGTAACACCTTTAGATTCGTTTGCAGGGGCTGCAAGTTTGCACTTGCGGCCCTTTTTGCTTTACGGCTGGAGGCGGTCGAGCAGCGCAAATAGCTTACAAAGAAGGAAGTAAATCAGTGAGAGAACAAGGAACAGTGAAGTGGTTCAATGCCAGCAAGGGTTATGGGTTCATCCAGCGCCAGTCCGGCGAGGACGTCTTCGTACACTTTTCGGCCATCCAGGCCGATGGGTACAAGTCGCTGAACGAAGGCCAGGCGGTTGAATTCGAAGTCACCCGCGGGCCGAAGGGCCTGCAGGCTGCGAACGTCGTTAGCCTCTAGTCGAGAAAAGCGGGCCGGCGAGTGCCGGCCCGCTTTTTTTTCGCCAACTCTTTCAGCTGCACTCTCATCCAGGTGCCCCAGCACAATCAAGCACGTCGGCAGACCTTTTCCGACCTTCCACGTATTTCTCGTATTGACGGATTGTCACAATGCGATGCCAGCGCGAACGCAGGTCGTTCGAGGTAGTGTACACTCTTGAATTGAACGTGCTGAGAGAACGTACAAGCAAACGACGAGTCCGAGTCGGACCGTGTGGATGATGAATTCTGGTATTCCGGGCGCATACGTTGCGAGATATGGCCGAATGCGCGTGGACCAAGGGGAGAATGCCATGTCGGAAATGAAAGGCTCGATGCCGGGCACGTTCGGCGAAGGGGCTGCGGAGCGCCGTCGGTCGCACCGCGTCCACATCGCGATGCCCGTGCTCGTCCGCGGGAAGAAGGGAACGCAGCCTTTCGAGGAGCAGACAGCGACAATCTCGGTGAACGCACACGGCTGCATGGTGCGCCTCGCGACACCCGTTACGCGGAGCCAAGAAGTGCTGATCGTCAATACGAAGACAGCCGAAGAACTGCCCTGCACCGTTACGTTTCTCGGACCGAAGGAAGGTGGAAGGATGGAGGTGGGGATCGAGTTCGCCGAGCCATCGCCCGTCTTCTGGCGCATCGCCTTTCCCCCGGAGGACTGGGACCCATCGGAGCGCAAGCGCCCTTCCACAACTCGGCCGCCAGCCAGACCTCGCCGCTAAACGCCCGGTCTCCCGGCACCGTTGCTCCCGCAGGTTCACTCATGACACTGCAAACGAACGTGTTTTCGGGGTGTGCGAGCGTCCCCCCGTGCTATTTTGCTCACGATCAATGAGCGGATTTTGCCCCGCCGGAGCGCCGATTGACGCACGAATCTGACCCCACGCTCATTTCCGCAGGCATCGAGCCAAACGAGCACGCTTCCTGCATGCAGCACGAGGCGCCGCCGTTGTTGCAGGCCGCTCGATTCGTCCGCACGCATTGGGTGAAACTTCTGAGTGTGTCCGCGCTCGTCCTCACTCCGTGTTTCTGGCACCGCGAGATTGTTGCCGACGACCTTGGGAGCCATCTCTACAACGCATGGCTTGCGCAACTCGTCCGGCACGGGCAAGCGCCCGGATTGTGGATCGCCCGGCAATGGACCAACGTGCTCTTTGACTTCTTGCTGAGCGGCTTGGGCTCGATGTTCGGATTCCGAGCGGCCGAACGAATCGCCGTTTCGCTGGCCGTTTTGGTCTTTTTCTGGGGAGTCTTTGCGCTCGTCGCGGCGGCCACGCGGCGCGCGCCTTGGTTTCTTTTGCCCTGTATCGCACTGGCTGCGTATGGCTGGACTTTCCACATGGGCTTTTTCAACTACTACCTTTCGCTGGGCCTGGGGTTCTTCAGCTTGGCAATTTTCTGGCGAGGCCAGGGGTGGGAGCGGCTGGTTGCCATTGCCATCGCGCCGATTGTGGCGGTGGCGCACCCCCTGGGATTTTTCTGGCTTGTGGGCGCGGGTGCCTACCTTGGGCTTGCGGAGAAAGCGCGCCGCCACCAGGCCGTCTTGTTTGCCGCGGGGGTGGCAACGATTTTAGGGTTGCACTACTACCTGTGGAACCACCACATCGTCGCTCCCCCTACAAAGCCGTTCTATTTCTTCAACGGCGCGGACCAATTAGTTCTCTTCGGAGCGCGATATCGCATCGTGGAGCGGGCGCTGATCGCTTTTGCGATGGTCTCGCTCGCGGTGGACACCGTTCGGAGGCGGCGCGAACCCGCTCTCTGGGGGCAATTCAGCATCTCTCTTCAACTCTACGTTCTGATCGAATTGGCAGTTCCTCTGTTCCCCGGTGGCGTCCGCTTTCCACACCACGCCGCACCCATTGCGCTCCTAACTGAACGACTGACATCCGTTTCCATCGTTCTTGGCTGCTGCCTGCTGGGCGCGATGCGCCCAAGCAGATGGCATCTGGCCGGTTCGGCCGCGATTGCTGCTCTCTTCTTCTCGTTCGTGTACCAGGACACCGCAACCGTGAACAAAATGGAAGCGCAGATCGTGCAGCTCGTCGCGAAGCTGCCTCCAGGCCAGCGCGTCATTGGGACGATCTTGCCGCCGCCCCGCTCTCGCATATTGATCCAGCACATCTTGGATCGCGCTTGCATCGGCCGCTGCTTCGATTACGGCAATTACGAGCCGAGTGCGGAGGTGTTTCGGGTCCGCGCAAGGCCCGGCAACCCCTACGTTCTGAGCAACTATGAAGATGCGATCTCCACGGAGAAAGGAAATTACACGGTGCAGCCGAAAGACCTGCCGATCTTTCAAATTTATCAATGCGATCTCAGCGGAACCGAACTCTGCATTCATTCGCTGGCAGCCGGCGAGACAAACGACCGGCTTGGAGTTCACCCCGATGAGTGATGTGGGTTTCCCGGGAGTGCGTTCGTTAGTTAGGGAAGCAGTCCGTAGACGACGACGGCGCCGCTGGGCGACCCGACGTAGGTGCCGGTGCCGACGTAGACCTTACCGTTGGCGATCATCGGAGTGACAAATTTGCAGTCCCAGTTCGTCGAGAAGCGATTGCTGGCTCCGGAGGGTTGGTTCTGGTTGCTGTTGAAGAGTTCCTTGCTTAGGTCCGTCGCGTCGTATGCATGCAATACGCCTGTACAACTGGTCGAGCTGGTGCAGTTCTGTATAGCCCAGACGACGCCGTTTGACGTTCCGTTAGCCGAAACGCTCGGCGAAGTTCCACGATATGGGAACGTCGCTGGGCTCCGGGATGAAGCTGGCGTAACGAGCTGCGCGTTCTGGAACGGAAACGCCCTCAGGTTGTCGTTAACCGCGCCATAATAGAGCGTGTTGTTAAAAAAGGCAGGCATCGAGAAAATACAGCTGCCCGTCACGCATGAGAAGGCGGCAGGTACCTCCTGATAGATGTTGTCCGTGCTCGAATTGAACTTCCCCATGTTTGTTCGGTCTACGACGTAGATTCTCGCGTCTTTCCCCGCAGCGACCGCAAGCTGCCACGTTCTGTTTGCATTGTCCGTCATGTCCACGAGAACCACGGCGCCACCGGAGCTTAAGTCCCAATCGTTTCCCGACTCACTCACCGTATCGTGCATATTGAAGTAGTCGGCTACCTTTAAAGGTGGAGTGCCCCCGGTCGAGAGTTTCAAGAACGCGTTGCCGTAATCTCCATCTATTGGAAATCCATTTGTATCGAAGTTGGCGGAATTGGGGTTAAAGGAGCCATTGCCAACCGTAAGGTATATATTCCCCGACGAATCGGCAGCCGGGCCGCCGCCCGACATCCAAATCGCGCCACGGTCGCCGTTCGGAGTGATGTTGAGCACACTCGCCTGCTGCAGCGTCGACTTGCTGTAGCCCATGATCCAACCGGTGTACGGATCCTGGTCGCACTGGGAAGCCCAGGAGGTGTAAATCACACCGTTCAGCAGCAGCAAGGAGGGGCGTTCCTTATATTGATGCGGATCGAAAGTGACGAACTGTCCCGCATGTCCCGGCTTCTCGAACGTGGCGCTGATCGTTATGGGGCTGCCGGTCTGCTCCGCGCCGGTCGTGAGGTCGAGGGCATGCAACCGATGGAAATATGAACTGCTATTCTTGGACATCGCCACGACAAAGATAGTTCCGTGCGGTCCCTGGGTGGGATCGATCACCGGTGTGGCAGTGATCCCAATTTCGGGTTCCACTTGATCGCAGGGGCCAACGTCGCTGGGGCCACCATTGCTGGCCGCCACCGTCGTTTCGCCGGAGCCGAGCATAGACTTCTTCCACAGCTGGACGAACGTATCCGCGTCGAAGGCATAAACCGAATCGTGCTCGGTGGCGACGAACACGACATTGCGGACCGTCCCACCTACATTCAGACTGCCGACGTAGAGAGGCTCTGCATCCACCAAGCCGTCGACGGCCATCGTCCCGATCTTCCCAAACTTCGCCGAATTCACATTGGCCGTCGTGAGAATGGTTTCGTTCGGGTTGACCCCCGTGCGGGCGTTGTCGTTGTGATAGGTGAGGACCGAGACGGTGCTGGGCGGCGGCGCGGGATTGACGGTCAGGGTCGCAGAATTGCTCGTCACGCTGCCGGCAGAATTGCTCACCACAACGCGAAAGGTTGACCCGCTATCGGATGTTGTGGTCGCTGGCGTAGTGT
>DATLWP010000070.1:0-15761 GCA_035576265.1 Candidatus Polarisedimenticolia bacterium | reverse complement strand
GGCGATAGTCCTCGGGCGTCGCATCCGAATGCGCCGAGCCGCGGCGAAGTATTTCGAAGCGGGTGAGGATTACAGCGCAGTCGCCGCTTCCGCGTCCGGATCGGTTTGCCGGCGCCTTTGCGCGCGCCGATGCATTGCACGGCTCGTCGCGCAGATACGTGGATTCGGAGCGCCAAAGAAGACCCGAAATCGGCGAACCCGCAAGAGGCTTTTCGCTGCGCCAATGCTGGCCGATCGTGACGCCGCCTCGCGGAAACGCGGCGCCCGAGGAAAGCCCGTTCGTCCAGGAGAGGGCGGGTTCGGTCTGGGAGCGACCCGGAAAAACTTTGTCGAGCCCCGTTAGGTCCGTGAGCCGTCCGTCAGGATCTACCGTGAATTCGATCGAGTGGCCCTGGAGCCTGTCGTACTGGTCGTCGATGGAAGATGCTTCGAGATCAAAGGCATCGGTCTCGGACCGGGACGCGGACCTCTCGTAGGTAGCCCGAAGGCGCACGGGCCCTGGGCCTCCTGCACCGCTCGGCTGCACATCGAGCACATCCAAGCGGACCAGCAAATCGACCGTCTGACTGAACTTTGAGCCACCTTCGGGATTGGCGATGGGCGCCGTGGTCTTCCCCGTAGACGTCGTCCGCGTTTCGATCCGGTAGCGGAGAGTCTCGCCCAGTGTGAATTTCGGGACCAAGCGGACGCGCTGGCCGGCCAGCGCCACGAGAGCCAAGGACATCACAAGGAGTCCCGCGGAGAATCCGAGACACAACCCGACCGCTCGCGTGGCGGAATGGACATTCCAGCGCATCGAAGGAACGCTAGCACACGGTCTGGAGCGAGGCAAATTCGGCGAGCGCTTCGGCTCGGCGAGCGCAGCTAGCGCGTGCGCCGGGCCGCGGGCGGCGAAATCCGCGTGACTCTCGGTGATGCGAGCGCACCAGAAAGGCGGAACATAACGCCGGAGTTGACGGTTGCCGGCTTCACCCGAAAGCGCAGATCAACATTGCGGTCGAAACTGACGCTGCCCGAGCCTTCTATCCTGTTGTCCACGCCGGAGACGAGAACTATCTCCTGGAATTCAATCCTCCTACGGGAACATGAAAACTTCCCAGAACCAGCCGGGAAGCGTGTCGAGCCAGTGCCGGAAGACTTTTCTCCGAGCGCCTTCCAAAGATCGAGGTTGAGAAGCTCGGGACCCGCCACACGCATGTTGCCTTGGCAACCGAGAGAGTCGACGAGGTCGGCGCGAGTCGCGCCGCGAGCATTGAAAAGGATTTGCCCGGCAGCGGACTCGGCGCGAAGGCCGGTGAGATTCGACGTTGCCGCCAGCAGTGAAGACATATCCACGCGGGAAAAGTTAAGATTCGCGTGATACACGGGCGTAGTCCGCAAATCCGCATCGAGCGAGCCGCCAATCGCGCCACCATAGAACTGGCCTGTGGCGTCGGCCAATTCGATCTGGCGCCCAACGATTTTCAAATTCCCCTGCAAGCGGCGCACGTCAAAGGGCGCGAGATCGAAGTGACTGAGGCTCAGATGTCCGGTTGCCGCGAGGTTTTCGGGCTCTACGTTTGCCGGAGGGCGGGGACTCAGAAACGGCAGCACGCGGCCAAGAAAGCTCTCCCGCCAGCGGGGATTGAGCCAGCGATCCAGATCCGCCGCGGAGAGGCTATCGCCGGAGAGCGCAAACTGCCATCCCGTATCCATTTCGCGGCGGTCGAAGCTCCCGCTCCAGTGAGTGTTGAAGGCCTGCGCCGATTCGAGCGCGACGTGGCGGCTGCCCGGCTGCAGGTCGGCGCGGGCCCGGATCTGCTCGACCGGCCGATTCAGGAACGGTGTGCGGAGGGACGCTCCGCCACCTGACGCCGGGGGCGCGCCCAGCTCGATCCAGCCCACCGGTCGGGTCATTGGCAAGCCAAGCGACTCGCCGGGCCGCAGTTCAGGCGGTCCTTCGAACCGCAAGTCGCAGGTTAGCGGTCCCTGTAGCTCCCACCCGCGGCCCAGATTCCAGCCGAAGGCGCCCGCCATGGCTATCAAGTCGCGCACCTGGCTGGTGCTTCCCGCTACATGCCAAGCGGGCAAAGCCCGGAAAGTGGGTATCGCCCGGCCGTCGATTCGGAACGATCCGCCCCGCGTGCCGGCGGCCGCGCGCCATGAGAGTGTCGCGGGAGCGAAGGAAGCAAACCCGCGGTCATAGCGAACGCGGATCGGTTCCAAGCGAACTGGCCGACGCAGGCCGACGCCGGAGACGTCGACTCCTTCGCTCGAGACAGTGGCGTTGACAATTCGGAGCGGCCAGCCGGAAATCTCTGCACGAACCTCGGCGAGCCCGCGAACGGAGAGGCTATCCGCGACGCCTGATCGAAACGCACGCATCCAGGCAAGCAGATCGCCCCAGTCGATCGTCGCTGAGGAAATGCTCAGTTGAACCGGGGCCGAGTCGGGCGCGCGGAGCACTCCGGCGCGATTCCAGAAAATTCGACCGGAGGCGCGCGCATTCGAGCGCGGGGCTTCGAGCGCCACGTCCTGCAAATCCAGGGACGACGCGGCCGGGTGCCATTCGGACCGAACGAACAAATTGACGGACGGGTTGTCCGGGCGAAGCGCCAGGTCCCAGCGGTGGATTTGGCGCAGTTCCGCACGCCCCTGAAGGGCCCAGCCGTCGCCTTGATCCTGCGTGCGAGCGCTCATCGAAAGAGCAAGCGTGCCGCGGACGCCGTAGTCATCGCCGCGGACCAGGCGCAGCACGTCAGAAACGGATGCGTCCGTCCAGGAAACGTTGAGAGCCGCGGGGCGAAGCCGCGACGAAGTCCCTCCGACGTGTCCGGAGACGTAAATCGAGCCCGCTTGCTGCACGATCACGGCAGCTCGCCACGGAGTCGCTTCGAGGCTGATTCGCCAGCGCCCCGGACTATCCGTCTCGACCGTGCCGCTCACGCCGACAAACGCCAGAGGCAGCTTTTCATCGCCGCGTTTAAAGTCGATGCGCCCGTCGTTGACTTCGATCCGGCGGAAATGCAACGCTGTTGGCGGCGCGGGGGCAGGGACGACGGCACCGTCCCCTGCGGGCGCCTCCGAAGGTCGCGGGAGCCATTCCGCAAGGTTCCATTGCCCCCTGGCGTTGCGAACCAGGTTCAAGCTCGGGCGAATGAGCGAGAGCGTCCCGAACGCGAGGTGGCCCCGTAGAAGGCTCTGCCAGCGAAGGCGAACCGCCATCGACTCGGCGCGAAGAAAGTACTCGTGCCCGAAGCGGGGATCCTCCGCGATCCTGACCGAGTGGGCCTCAAGGGCCGGCCCGTCCCAAAAGCTGAAATCGTAGCTCCCAACTTCGACCGGCCGTCCGAAGGCGGCTTCCAGCCGCGCCGTAAACCTGCTTCGCAGGCCGCTGTGCTGAATCATCAAGGAGATCGTGGCGGACGCCATCCACAGCAGGACAGGCAACAGCAGAGCCCATATCAACCATCGACTGAGGACGCGACGCCGCACAGGTGCACGTTCAGAGGATTCTTCGCGTGGAACGGTGTGAAGATAGGTGTCGGACAATTGCATTCCAAAAGACCCCAGCCGGCGCTGCTGGCTGGGACCTAGTGGACCTCGCGCAGCATGCGATTCCAGCGCGTTCGGCTGGGAAGATGAACCAGCGTCGCTTCGATCCCGCGTGCGGTGCCCATAAGACTCCGGTCGGTGTAATCCCCCGCGGTCGCCCGCACGGACCAGTAAATCACAATCGGCCGGCCCATGATCGAGCGGTGATTTACGAAACCCCAGTAGCGGCTGTCCCAACTGCGATCGCGATTATCACCCATGACGAAATAGCGATCGGGCGGGACAACGAGCTCTCCATTGTCAACGTAGCTCATGATCTGCTTCGCCCATTCGGGGCGCACCTCGAGTCCCGCAAAGCCGCGGCCCGACGGCGGAAAGTTGTCGGCGAAGGGATCGTCGCCCGAGGGATCATGAACTACGTACGGTTCCTCCAGCGGAGCCTGGTTGACGTAGACTCGCTGGTTGACGATGCGGATGCGGTCTCCCGGCACTCCGATCACGCGTTTGACGTAGTAAGGATGATCGTCATACGGGTATTTGAAAACGATGATGTCCCCGCGATGGACCGGGCGATAGGGCAATAGCTTTTCGTACCACGCCCCGCGCCCTTCGAAAATAAACTTGTTCACGAGCAAATGATCCCCAACCAGCAACGTCGGCTCCATCGATTGCGAGGGAATTTTGAAAGCCTGGAGAACAAAGGTCGTGGCGAACAGAACGAGCAGGATCGTCACCAGAAACGATTCCAAGAAGTCAGCCAGCGCGCTAGCAGGCGCCTGAGCCCGCGCTGGCGCCTCGCTAAGCGTCGAGACGTCCATCGCCTCCGGTGCTGAAACTTCCGTGGCCATCGATCTCCTTCAGGCGGTCTCCCGGCTTTGTTCGAGGGTCTCGAGCGCCAGCTTTGCGGCGGCCTGCTCGGCCTCTTTCTTGCTGCGGCCTTCGGATGCGGAGAGTCTGCGGCCGCCATGCCAAACTTCAACTTCGAACATCTTCTGATGCTCCGGTCCGGATTCTTTCCGGACGCGATACGCTGCGATGCCGAGCCCGCGCTGCTGCAGCCATTCCTGCAGCGCGGACTTATGGTCCGGGCGTTCCAGCCCCTCGACGCCGCCCGCGAGGGCCGGCTCGAGCAAAGTGCGACGCAAAAAATTCGCCGCAGCCGCCAACCCCGCATCGAGATAAATGGCGCCTGCGATCGCTTCGTAGGCGTCGGCCAGCAGCCTCGCCTTTTCGCGGCCGCCGGTCTTCTCCTCGCCGGGACCAAGCCGCAGATGGCGGCCGAGCTCCAAGTGACGAGCGACGCCTTGGATCGATGAGGCACTCACGAGCCGCGCCAGCCCCTTCGACAGCTTCCCCGCGTCCCAATGCGGGAAAGAATCCACGAGCTGCTCGCTTGCTACGAGGCCCAGAACGCGATCGCCTAAAAACTCGAGCCGCTCATTGTCGATTCCGCGCGAGTCCTGCCGGTACGACCGGTGCGTGAGCGCCCGCTCCAGCCATTCGGGATGTTGAAACTGATGACCGAGAACCGCCTCAAGCTCTTCGCGCTCCTCGTCGGTCATGGCTGCGCCGCCTCTTTCGCTACTTCGATCGCGCCGCCAGCTGCTTGGCCGCTTCCGCGCTTTGTTTGCAACGGTCCTCGAGTGTCCCTGGCACCTCGACGCAGCGATTGTAGGCGTCCACCGCCTCGGAATAGCGTTGCAGGTTCTGCAGACTAAGACCCAGAACGAAGAGATCCGTCTGATCAGGATCCGCCACGCCCTGCGTCGCCTGCTGAAGCTCCTTCACTGCATCTTCGTACTGTTGGCGACGAAAGTACACGAGACCCAAACCGCTGTGCGCTTCCACGAGTTTACCCGCCTTGGTCGCGGTAAATTGTTCGTCCGTCATGTTCGCGGGCTTGACGAGCGACGCCATGGTTATGATGGCCTGCTTTTCGTAGCGCTCGGCCTTGTCCAGTTTTTCGGAGGCATCCGGATCGTTGGGATTTATGATGTGCGGAATTACCCAGCCCACCATGACGAGAATGTCCACGTTCTGGGGGTCAATAGCCAGCGCCTTGTCTGCTTGGGCATAGAAGTTCTTCCAGTCCTTTTTGCTGTAATAGGCGTTCGTCAGTCCTTCGTGCACGGACTCGATATAGCGGCTCGAGGGATACTTCTGGAGAAAATCCTCGCCGAGCTGGATCCTGTTGTCCGCGTCCTGCGGACTCGCATCGTAAAAGGCTTTGTAGGCAGCCTCTTCCAACGGATCGACCTTCGGAACCTGCGCCTGCTTTTCCGAAATCCCTTCGTTCAACTGCCGTTGTTTCAGTTGCTGCTCTTGCTCGCGCTGCCGCTCCATGTCCGGCACTCTGTTTGGATTTGTTCCCTGTGCGATCGAAAGTGGCGCGGCGAGCAGACTCGCCGTAAACGCAACCCCCAGAATCAGAATCCCAGTGCGTACAAATGAAAGCTTCATGGTTCCTGTCCTTTTTCCTTTTTGTTGTCGTCCGTGATGCCCTACTTAGATTGCGATTGAGCGGCCCGCGTTTTCGCGTTGGCCGCATTCTGCTCGCACGGCTCCTGCAAACTCCCCGGAACCTGACTGCAGCGGTCGAAAGCTTCAGCAGCCTCTGCATGCCGGTTCAGCTTCTCGAGGGAAAACCCCAAAACGAACAGATCGGTCTGGTCGGGGCTCGGATTCGCTTGCATCGCCTGCTGGAGTTCGGTCACCGAATTGGCATAGTCCTGGCGACGGAAATAGACCAGGCCCAGCGCGCTGTGTGCCTGATTGTTTTTTTGGGTTTTGAACTCGGAAAACTGGGCGTCCGTCATGCTTACCGGTCGGCTCACCGTTGCCAGGGACTGAATGGCCCTTTTTTCGTACGTTTCGGCCTTTTCCAGTTGCTTCTCCGCATCCGGGTCATTCGGATCGTAGACGTGCGGGATTACCCAGCCAACGGTCACCAGAACATCCAGCTCGTTCGGCTGCAGCGCCAGAGCCCTGTCGGCCGACGCATAGAAATTCTTCCAGTCCTGTTTGGCGTAGTACGCATTCGTGAGGCCGACATCGACGGATTCAGCGTACTGGCTCTTGGGATACGTGCCTAGAAACGCCTCGCCGAGCTTGATCTTCTTGTCCGGATCGTCTGGTTTGACGTCTCTGAAGGCCACAAACGCGGATTCTTCCGCATTCTGGTTCTCGAGCACTTGTTGTATCGCCGCTCTTCGATTTAGCTGCTGTACCTTGTCCACCGTGTCACTTTGCGCGTGGGAGACCGTCGCAACAACAAGACTGGCAAAGCCTGCGAACACGAGCAGCAGGATTCGAGCACGCACGAGTGAAGTTTTCATGATACCCGTCCTCCGTTCCGTCGCTTTCATCTGTCACGCACTACTCGGGTTTTGAGTGAGCAGCCTGCTTCTTGGCTCCAGCCGCATTCTGCTGGCACCGATCCTGCAAACTCCCCGGAACCTGACTGCAGCGGTCGAACGCTTCGGCGGCCTCCGCATACCGGTCCAGATTCTCCAGGGAATCTCCCAGAACGAACAGATCCGTGGGATCGGGGTTCGGGTTGTTTTGCGTAGCCTGCTGCAGCTCCTTCACCGAGTTGGGGTAGTCCTCGCGACGGAAATAGACCAGGCCCAGCGCGCTGTGCGCCTGAACGGCTTTCTGGGCTTTCAGAGCCGCAAACTGAGATTCCGACAGGTAGTCTGGCTTGGGCATCTTCTCCATGGCCTGAATCGCGCGTTTCTCGAAAGACTCGGCCTTGTCCAGCCGCGCATCCACATCCGGGTCGTTGGGATGGAAGAAATGCGGTATCACCCAGCCGACGGTGGTGAGGACATCCACGTCATCGGGCTTCAGCGCGAGCGCGTTGTCTGCGGCCGTATAGAAATCCTTCCAGTCCTGTTTGTTATAGTAGGCGTTCACGAGTCCGGCGTCCACGGCCTCTGCGAGTGGACTCTTGGGGAACTTTTTCAGGAAATCGTTGCCGAGTTGGATCTTCTTGTCCAGATCTCCCGGTTTCACACTATAGAACGCCCTGTAAGCGGCTTCCTCGCGCGGATCTATTTTAACAGTGTTTGACTTCCGCAGTTCCGTCAGCACGGCCATTTCGCCTTGCCTCTGTTCGAGTTCGCCCTGGCCCATCTGGGTGGGTCGGGCCGTTTGACTCTGCCCCCAGGAAACGGCCGGAACAACGAGACTGGCGAATGTCATCGACAGGGCCCAAACGGCGAAGCGCATAAATCGAGGCCTCCTTGTCGTGTGTCGCCACTCGCGGGACGTGGCCCGATCCGGCTTCCTTATGATCTGTGCCGGCTCAGGGCTGCTGTTGCTTGCTCTTATCACGCAGCTGCGGCGGCTGGTACGCCGCCTCCACGCCGCTTTGCGCCGCTGCGCGCGCAGTCGCGGGAGCGCCGTCCACGGTCAACGCCGCTCGATATTCCTTCACCGCTAGCTCGCGGTCCTGCTCAAGATCGTGAATGCGTCCAAGATAGATATGGGACCACGCCAGCACTTCCGGTTCCACCGCCGCGGCGGCCTCACCCGCACTGGAAGCTCCAGGATTCGCCGCGGAGATAACCCTTTCGAATAGCTCCTTGGCGCGAGCGCCTTTACCGGAAAGGACCGACGCAATCGCAAGGCCATAGAGCCCCCGCGTATCGTTCGGATACTTTTCCAACACTTTCTCAAACGTGGCCGTGGCGGCCGCAATATCCTTCTTCGCGATCTCTCGATTGCCCTCCGCCAGCCAGCGATCCAACTCCGAAGGCTGCTCGGCCTCGGATTCGCTGTCGTATTCCGTCCCGAGCGCCTGCCCTGCTGCAAAGGTGACGCCCTTCAGGCGTTTCTGCTCGGCGGCCACGTCGATGCCGGCGATCAGATCGGGGAAATAAAGCGAGATCGCAGGTTCGGCCTTTTCGAACTTTTGCAATTGACCGACGAAGGGACGCACGAGAATGAAGCCCGAATCGTCCGCATCCTTCAAAGCCTCCTCGAGCTCGACCGGTGCAAGATGACGCAGCCGCAACTCCACCGCCTTGATCAAGCACTCATCCGCCAGGGAGATAAAATCGCCGCGATAAAACAGCGGCAAGCGCGGCGCGGCGGCGGCGATCGGAAGCAAAGCTTTCTTCTTCTCGACGACCGCGCGATTTCGCAACACGACCGGGTCGAGAATGAAATGCAGGTAGGCGTGCCGCATGGCGTCGGCGGGGATGTCGGAGGTCGTTCCGACAACGAGCGAATAGTGATCCCCGTAGTTGCGGAAATTCGTGCGAGCGCCGACAAAGGGCTCGACATATACGGTGAACGTCCGCCCGCGCGACGACTTGAGCACCTCGCGTAAATAGGCGTTGGAGATGGTTACGATGCGCGCCAGCGACATCCGGTAGCGCTCGAGATAAGGCTCGTCTTCTGGCTGAACGGCGGCCCAGCTCAGGCGCAGGCCGGCCTCTTGGTAAAACTTCGCAAGGATCTCTTGAAATCCCTCGATCGTCAGCACGTCGGGAGGGAGCAATTCACGGTTTGCTTGATACTCGAATTCCGGAGGCGGGCCGACCACGAGAGCGAACGTGACATATCGGGACAGCGTTTCGGATGGGCTGGCCAGGGCGTGTTCCCGGTAGAACTGGCGCAGGGCCTCCGTCGCCGGCCCTTGCGTCTTCATGAGTTCCTCGAGCAGGGCGCGCCGCGCAGGCATCTCCCCCAATGCGCTCTCATCCACGTGGAATCCCGCCGCGCTGAGCGCGCACATCGTCGCGAAAACCTGCGGGCTCGCCTCGACGCTAATGCCGGTGTAGTTGCCCGGCGCAGCCTGCTGCGCCTTGCCAGAAGACGCTGCGAACACCCCAATCAGAGCGGCCAGGATTACAAACACGGGATACTTCTGGACAAACGTTCGAATAACCAAACTCCTCAATGCCCGGACCTCCCCAGCGTCCTTTCGCCGGACGCGTGCCGGGCTTCGGTTTGCGCGACACGCCCGCAGGACCAGCAGATACCCTCAAACTCTAACGAGCGCATGGAGCGGAGTCAAGAATCGCGGAGAATCTTGCGGTAAGACCGGCCCCGACCCGAAAATCAGCCCCGAACACGAACCTCGCTGAAGCTCAGCAGAACGTGCCCACCGTCCATCGGACGCCCAAAACTCAACTGCGGGCGGAAACGCGAAAACAAAAGAAGCTGATCGATCTGTCTCTGCACCGTCGCATCGTCCGGTCCCGAGAGAATCTTGTAAAAAAGAACTTCTCCCTGCGCATTGAGAGTTGCCTCAAGAAGCAAACCACCCGAGGTCGGCTGGCCGGCCGCATCGACGATTCCCGGAAGTGGGAAAGGAGCCAAAGTCTCGAGCCTTGCCGGCTCAACGAGATTCAGGGGCAGATCGTTCGGCACGCTACCCCTCAGCGGAACTCCCACCAGCGTACTCTGAACGACCAGGACGAAAACCACCAGCGCAGTGAGAATACCGCCCGTGGCAGGAACGGCGAGCGGTTCGAGAATATTCTGCGAGATCAGCACGGCCCGCGACCACAGCCGGGCGATGCCGGCCCAAGGCGTAGGCCCCTGCGAAGCTTGCACGCGAATTCGCAATGCCAAGTCAGCGGGCGCGGCTATCGGCTCGACGCTCGCCAGTTGAGTCGCCAGCAGACGATACCGTTCGAGTTCCTGTCGACAGCGCTCGCATGATTCCAGATGCCCGCGCAGCCGAACGTGCTGCTGCGCGTGGATGGCTCCGTCGAGGTAACCGGGAAGCAATCGCTGCGCTTCGTGGCAGTTCATCACCCGACTCCATGCGTTCCGGCGAGAGCGTCGGCCGTAGGCCGAGCGATCCCGCCCGTCTCGTACTCGCCCACAACAGGAATCGCCGCGCGTTGACCCCCTGCGATCTCTGCCTTGCTGCATGGCGCAGGGTCGAGTCCCTGTTGAGGGGTTCTTCGCAGAAGCGGATCGAGAATTTCCTTCAACATGCGCCGTCCCCGCAAGATGCGCGATTTCACGGTTCCCACGGAGACTTCGAGGACTTCCGCGATCTCTTCGTAAGAGAGCCCTTCGATATCCCTCAAGATTACGGCGCTGCGGAAAACCGGCGGCACAGCCGTGAGAGCCCGGCGCACGGTGGCCTGCATTTCGTGCGCCGCACATTGCTCGAAGGGAGTGGCTTCCACATCCTTCAACACGAGCCTTGGGCGCTTTCCTTCTTCTTCTGCATCAATCGAGACCTGTTGCCGATGGTGACGCCAGCACCAACGGCGATGATTCAGCGCCTGGCGCACCGAAACACGATAGAGCCAGGTCTTCAGCGAGCTGCTGCGGCGGAATCCCCGAATTCCGCGAAAGACTCGAAGGAACACGTCCTGCGTCACATCGGCGGCATCGGCGGAATCCGCGAGGATCCCATAGACGAGGTTGTACACGGTCGCGTGATAATACGTAACCAAGTAATCAAACGCCGAGTCAGAGCCAGCTTGAAGCTCCGTCACCAGCTCGGCTTCGTCGCGTCCCCACGGCAGACTTTGTGCCAGTTCGGCCATTTCTTGCGCCGCGCTCCTGGGGCAGCTTCCTACTACCCCTTAGACACCACTTCAACAAGTATGTTCCAAGCATACCAGAAAAATGAGCCGCCGATATGGTACGCCGATACTGGCAGAGTCAGTTCTGACCTTTCGAACTAACCACCGTATTTCCTGTCCGTTAGACCGTGTGCCGCCGGGCAGGCTGAGGCGGTTTGACCATGGGCGCGAGGAGGTGCTATAAGAGTTGCATTGGTTTGCCGCTTCGTGGGGCCGTGGCGCAGTTGGGAGCGCGCCTCGATGGCATCGAGGAGGTCGTGGGTTCGAATCCCATCGGCTCCACCAAAGATTCTCCCTTATGGCGTTCTTCGTTTATATCCTTAAAGCCAATCGACCGGCCGCTACTACGTCGGCCAGACGAAGAACTTGGATGACCGAATCGCCTACCACAACGCGAATTACTCCCGGGCACTGAAGAATCGCGGCCCGTGGAAACTCGTGTATTTCGAGACCTACTCGTCACGCAGCGAGGCCATGCGGCGAGATAACTACATCAAGCGTCAAAAGGATCGCCGTTTTACCGACGAGTTGCGGAGCGCGTCCCGGTGATACCGGGAAGGTCGTGGGTTCGAATCCCATCGTCTGATCGAACATGTGCCGAGGCAGGATTGTAATTGTCCCGAAAGCCCGGCGGTCTCAATGGGTGGTTGCAGCAAGGGCTCGAAGTTTACTAGCAGCGGTTGTCGAATCTAAATTCGTTCGTGAGCGTCAATTCAGGAAAAACACTACCCTGGCTAGGTCTGAACAAACAGAGCCCAGAAGATGAGCTTTCTAGTGAGAAGCCTTGTCGAATCAACTGATTCAAGGGTGTTGCATCGAGTGTCTGAGCTGGCATCCGTTTACTAGAATCTTGCTTAGCATCGCAGATGTGGGGTAAACCGAGGACCGTCATGTCCTCCGCTCCATACGCGGTGTACGTCATTGTTGAGAGCGGACTATAATCGGGAGCTTTTCAACGGCCACGAAATCTATCACCGATGACAAATCAGAATGGAACAATATCCTCGGCCCTGCCGCAGGATCCCGCACTCGCGGGCAGCGTGACGCGATCTCTCGTCAGCTTCTTCTTACTGACCTACGCTGTTAGCTGGACGTGCTGGCTTGCCGCAGTGAAGATTTCGCACGAGACGCGAACACCGCTTGCCGCCGTTGGCGTGCTTCGCTCGACATTATTACTTGTTGGAGCGTTCGGCCCTGCACTGGCTGCAGTGCTGTTGACGTCGCGCGCAGACGGACGGCGAGGTCTCTACGCGCTGCTTGCTCGCATGTTTCAAGGGCGCGTGGACTTGCGGTGGTATCTGTTCGCCATTCTGTACATGCCCACGATCAAACTCGCCGTTGCGCTTACGCATCGCCTGGCGTCCGGAATGTGGCCGCGATTCGGACACGAGGGCCCAATCCTCATTACGATTGCCATCCTTTTATCGCTGCCCATGCAATCGGGCGAAGAACTCGGCTGGCGCGGGTATGCGCTGCCGCATCTCGCCTGCCGTTTCGGCTGGCCATTCGCCAGTGTCGTCCTGGGCGCGGTATGGGGTCTGTGGCATCTGCCTCTGTTCTTCCTCCCTGGAGCCGACAAGTATGGGCAATCCTTTCTGGTTTACGTAATCGGAACGATCGCTTTCTCCGTCGCGATCGCCTGGGTATACGCGCGCACGCATGGCAGCCTGTTGCTCACGATGTTGCTGCATTCCGCTTTTGATCAAACAATCGGAATCGTCTCAGATGTTCTGGCACCCGGGGAGAAACCATTTGCGCTAGGAGCATCGTTGTCCTTTATCCTGACCGTCGCTTTTATGTGGATCGTTGCTGTGTATCTGCTCGTAAAGATGAAAGCCCTGGTGTCGCCCAGGCTGCAGGTCGTTTAACCAGCGGCGGACAAAAGGGCGATACGAGGTATCACCGCGGAGTTTTGTACCAGCTATAACCGACCGTAAAAAAGAGAGAGGCATCGTAGCCCGGATTCAGCGTGCCCAAGCGCGCATTGGAATGATGAACGATGGCGGCTTCGAAACGCACTGCCTGTCCTCGCCGTACCAAGTAGTTCACTCCAAAACCAACCTGCGGTGCGAAGTTCACGTCCGATGTATTGCCTGGCGGAAGATTGGCCGTGCTGAACACGATCGCGCCTGCAACAACAGCGTAAGGTGCGATTCTCTTGCCACTCGTAAAGTTCCACTGCCAGACCGCGGGCTTGAAGCCGCCGCCGTAAACCGCGCGATTCGGCGGAAAAACGGTGTACAAGGGCATGAGATCGACGGCCCATTCGAAATTCCCGCGCAGCCATCCATGCAAGTGCTCCTTCGTAAGAATCCGGCCGATGCGTCCGCCTGCGAAGGCGAAACGCGTGCCCGACGTGGATCCCAGACCGACTCCGCCGCCTGTAAACAGGCCTAGATCCCAAGCTTTCTTAACCATTACTTCCGAAGGCAGCTGCTGTGCTGTGGCATGCGGCATCGAGGCGATGCCGGTGGTTAGCAGCACGAGGATCACTCGGGTCAGGATCTTCATTGGGCGAGGCTGCTTGCCGGGATCGCGACAAGTTCAGATGGCGCTGTGGAGGCTGGCATGGGAACAAGTCGGGCGCCGTAAGGCACGCTGACCACCGCGTCAAGAATAGGTGTTGTCTCTACTGCACGAAAAAAGAATAAATCAACGGGTCACGCGCGAAACCTATCTTACAATGGCGCCCCGATGGCAACCATAACCTTTCTCGGCGCAGCGGGAACTGTAACCGGTTCGAAATACTTGATCGAGGCAGCAGGCAAGAGATTGCTGGTCGACTGCGGGCTGTTCGAAGGCTCCCGGGAATTGAGGCAGCGCAACTGGGAGCGCCTTCCGATCGACCCGGCTGCCATCGACTGGGTGCTGCTCACGCACGCGCACATCGACCACACCGGCTATCTGCCGCGGCTGGTGCGAGACGGATTCCACGGCCCCATCTATGCGAATGGGGCAACGCGCCAGCTCTGCGCGCTGCTTCTTCCCGATTCTGCTCATCTGCAGGAAGAAGACGCGCGCTACGCCGCCAGAAAGGGTTACTCGCGGCACAAGCCGCCGCTGCCGCTCTATACAGTGGCGGAATCGCATGCAGCCCTCGCGCAGTTCCGCGAGATTCCCCGCGCGGGCTCTTTTACGATCAGCCCGGAATTTTCCGTTCGTCCACACGACGCCGGGCACATTCTTGGGTCGTCGTGGCTCGAGCTGACGATTACGGAAAACGGCAAGCAGACAGTCGTGGTCTTCTCGGGCGACCTGGGCCGCTACGATCAGCCGATCCTGAAGAATCCGGAGTCGCCCACACGCGCCGATTTTCTGCTTTGCGAATCGACCTATGGAGACCGCGAGCATCCGGGCGGCTCGGTCGCGGACGAGCTCGCGGACATCGTCAACCAGACCGCCAAGCGCGGCGGCGCGATCGTGATTCCTTCCTTCGCGGTGGGCCGGGCGCAAACGCTGCTGTTTTACCTTCGCCAACTCGAGGAAGAGCAGCGCATCCCTCGCCTGCCCACGTACCTCGACAGCCCCATGGCGATCAGCGTCACGGACCTTTACGAAAATCACCACGAAGACCACGACTTGGAATTCACCCGGGAAGAGGGGCAGGGCCATCACGATCCGCTGAACGTTCACGAAGTTCACATGACTCGCTCCGTCGAGGAGTCGAAGAGAATCAACGACGTGGTCTCACCCTGCATCATCATCTCCGCGAGCGGCATGGTCACGGGCGGGCGAATCCTCCATCATCTTGCGCACCGCCTGCCCGATTCGCGCAGCGCGGTCCTGCTGGTGGGATATCAGGCGGAGGGCACGGGAGGGAGGGCCTTGCAAGAGGGCGCTAAGTATCTTCGCATCCACGGCGAGGAAGTGCCGGTGCGAGCCCGCATCATCGAGGTCCCGCAGCTCTCGGCCCATGCGGGAAAAAGCGAATTGCACCGCTGGCTATCGGGCTTTCAAGCGCCGCCGCGCCAGACGTTTCTGGTGCACGGCGAGCCGCCCGGGCTGGAAGCCATGCGCGATGCCGTCACCAATCAATTGCACTGGCGCGCGACGATTCCCGACTACCAGCAGTCGTTCGATCTCAGCACCTAACCAGGCGCCTCTCGCCTGCCTGTATCGAACGCCCGCCTACTTGGCAGCCCGGAGCTTCGCGAGGCGTTCGGCGGCTGCCTGGAACGTCTTTTCCGTTTTGCAGAATGTGAAGCGCAGGTGCGTGCGGCCGTCCGCGGGATTCCGGTAGAAGCTCGAACCCGGCACAGCCGCGACGCCGATCTCTTTCACCAGGTATCGGGCGAAGGCGACATCGTCCGGAAATCCGAAAGCGGAGATGTCCGTCATGATGTAATACGCCCCCCGAGGCTTGAAGCATCGGAATCCGGCTCCGGCGAGAATCCCCAGCAGGCGGTCGCGGCGCGCCGCGTAGTCGCGCGCGAGCGCTTCGTAGTAATCGGGCGGCATTTGCATCGCTAGTGCGCCCGCTTCCTGCAGCGGAGCCGCGGCGCCGACGGTAAGAAAGTCGTGCACCTTGCGGATCGCGGATGTCACTTCCGGCGCGGCGATGGCCCAGCCGACGCGCCAGCCGGTCACGCTGTAGGTCTTCGACAATGCGTTGATCGTGACGGTGCGCTCGCGCATCCCTTCGAGCGTCGCGAGAGAAATGTGCCGCGC
>DATLWP010000069.1:0-1755 GCA_035576265.1 Candidatus Polarisedimenticolia bacterium | reverse complement strand
CACCGGGACACTCCGAAAACGCTCGGTTGGCGCGCGGATAACTTTTGGGCCGCCACGAAGCTGGCACTCGTCGTCTTCAGCCTTATGTTTGCCGGGCTCGTGGTGATTGGCTTGCTCACGAGCGCCCCGCATCATCTGCCGCCCAACTTGATTTCATGGCCGAGGCTTTGGAGCTATTTCGCCTTCTGCGTCCTGCAGCAAGTAGCACTCAACTCACTCGTGCACAACCGCATGCTCTCGTTGGTGAGAGACGAATGGGTTGCCGCAGCATTGACCGGATCGATTTTCGCTGCGTGCCACTGGCCGAATCCGGTACTCGTGCCGCTGACCTTTGTGGGCGGATCGGCTATGGCTTGGATGTTCGGCCGCGTGCGCAACATCATCCCCCTGGCGATCGGTCAGGCGTTGCTCGGTTCGCTCGTCTGGTGGGCCTTTCCCCTCGCGTGGCATCATCATCTGCGCGTCGGGCCGGGATACTACGCCGGGTGGAGATAGCAGCAAGGCAGAGACAACGTTGTCACCGCACGCTATTCGAGGAAGGATTTCCACGCATGGCTCGCCCCGCGCGTGGGAGGCGCGAAGCGCAGCTGTCACTTCGGGTGCGCGGCTAGTTCATAATCGATGTACTGCTCGAGCGTCGCTGTGTCTCCGCCGACCAGCGGACGACCATTGATGTAAACCGTCGGTGTGCTGTCGATGCCGAGAGCGACACCCTCCGCATGATCGGCGGCTACGGCCTTCTTAGCACCCGGTGAGGCGAGACACGCCTTGAATGTTTCCGCGTTCAGTCCCGCGCCAACCGCATACCCTACGATCTTTTCCCAGGCATTCTCTGCGGAGATCAGGTCCTGATCCTCGAAAATGGAATCGTGCACCTTCCAGAAAGCGGCCGGCGACTGCTCGAAAGCGCAGTGCGCTCCGATGGCCGCCGTCTCCGCCCAGGGATGGATGTTGTTGAGCGGAAAATCCTTGTGCACGATGCGAACTTGCGGATACTGCGCCTCGATGGTCTTGAGCGCCTCGTAGAGTTCGCGGCAATGCGGGCATTCGAAGTCGCTGAACTCAACAAGGGTGACGCGTGCATTGGCCGGGCCTCTCGATGGATTGCCGTTAATGCGGATCTTTGCGCGGTTCGCCGCGAAAGGATCGGCGGACATGTCGTAGATCTCGCCCCGCAGCAGGGTTTTGCCGTCCTTGCTCACGAATACATTGCCCGATTCGGTCCGATTATTCAGCGTCACTTCGATCGGGACCATGTAAAAATCGGCCGCTGACGAAGGGCTCAGTGGTCCGAGCTTCACTTTCACGTTGGGGCCCCACGCGAAAAGCTCGCGCACGAACGTCTCGCTGGCCTTGAGCAATTGGCCCTGATCGCTTCGCACGCCGGTGGAAACAGGGGCCTTCGCGGGCGCCGCCGCACTCTGCGCGCCGCACGGAAGCGCCGCAAGAAGCACTGCAAATACGCCCTGCACCAAAGCTCGAATAGACATCGAGTGAGTCCTCCCTTGAGATGGCCTCGCAAGCGATCGGAGCCCAAACAGAATAAAGAAAACCGGCCCGGAACGCAAAATTGGTTCCTCTCGCTAAGATGCAATCTCGCGGGTGATGAGAGGAGGCGCACGCGTCTTTTTCACCGAACAGCGAAATCTCTCCCCAAGAATCCCACTCTCGACAGGGTGGACGGTCACAGATTTCACAGGCCGCCCAACTGCTTCCCTCGCTTCACAGAAGCAGCTAAGCTAAAGCAGCCGGGAG
>DATLWP010000068.1:0-2179 GCA_035576265.1 Candidatus Polarisedimenticolia bacterium | reverse complement strand
CTCGGAAAGCGCAAAGGCGGCAATCGCCGTGCCGGCGGCCACCCGCGGCAAAGTGGAGCGCTTCTGGTCCTCATTGCCATAGAGGGTGATCGGCGCGCTGCCCAAACCTTGCATGGCCAGAGCGAAATCGGCCAAGCCAGACGCCCGGCCCAGTATTTCGCGGGCCAGGCACAGGCTGCGTACATCAAGATTACTGCGGCCTCCGCCGTAGGCGCCCGGAACGCAAACGCGCAGCAGGCCTGACTTGCCGAGCGCTTCAACGATCCGGCGAACGCACGCGTAGACAGCATCCAAGTTTTCCTCGGAGCCCTCGAGCAGGGGCGGGAGAAATTCTCCCGCCCACCGCTCCAATTCGGCGGCTAGAGAACGATGGCCGTCGTCGAAGAAGGGCCAAGTGAGGAAAGTCTTATCAGGCATCAGTTGCCCTCGAATACAGGGGTTTTGTTGATGGCAAACGCATTGTACGCGCGTTCGAAGTCGTTGGTCTGCATGCAGATTGCCTGGGCTTGCGCCTCCGCTTCGATGCACTCGTCGAGGCCCTGCGCCCACTCCTGATAGAGCATGGTCTTGGTCATGCCGTGGCCGAAGGTGGGACCATCGGCAAGGGACTTGGCCATGGCCTGGGCTTCTTCGAGCAGCTTCTCGGGCTCGACCACGCGATTGTAGAAGCCGTAGCGCTCCGCTTCGTCGCCGGTGATCGCGCGGCCCGTGAACAGGAGGTCCGCGGCGCGCGACAGCCCGATCAGCCTCGGCAGCAGCGTGCAGGCGCCCATGTCCGCGCCCGCGAGACCCACGCGCACGAACAGGAACGCGACCTTGCTGCGCGCCGTGCCGAAGCGCATGTCGGAACCGCAAGCAACCATGGATCCCGCGCCAGCACAAACGCCGTCGATCGCGGAGATGATCGGCTGCGGGCACGAGCGCATGGCCTTGATCAGCTCGCCCGTCATGCGGGTGAACGCCAGGAGTTCAGGCATGTCCATCTTCACGAGCTTGCCGATGATGTCGTGGACGTCGCCGCCGGAACAGAAATTGCCGCCCGCCCCTGTGAACACGACCGCCTTGATGTCCGTGGCGTAGGCCAGTTCGCGGAACAATTGCCCCAGTTCGAGGTAGGACTCGAAGGTGATGGGATTCTTGCGCTCGGGACGGTTGAGCGTAATCGTGGCGACTTTGCCGTCTACCTTCCAATCGAAATGAGCGGCTTTGTAATTTGCCATCTGAACTGTTTTCATTTTCTCTCGCTCCTTGTAGGTAAATTAGCCAACCATGGTCAGGCCGCCGCTAACGCTCAACACCTGACCGGTGATGTAGTCGGAGCGAGAGCTGGCGAAGAATAGAATTGCGTCGGCGACTTCGTGGGGTTTGGCGAACCGGCGGAAGGGAATGGCCCGCTTGAAAGCCTCGAGGTGCTTTTCGGGAACGGCAAACAAGAGCGGCGTCTCCGTGGGGCCCGGACACACGCAGTTGACATTGATCTTGTAGCGCGCTACTTCGCGGGCCAACGATTTGCTGAAGGCGATGATCCCTCCCTTGGCGCCGGCATAGACGGTCTCGCCCAAACTGCCCACGCGGCCCGCATCGCTGCCGACGTTGACGATCTTGCCGCTATTGCGCTCCATCATCTTCGGCAGAAAGGCCTTGACCAGCTTCATGGGGCCGACGAAATTGAGCCGCACGATCTTGTCCCATACGTCAAACGGCATCTCCCAAAACGGCTTGACCTGGCCCCAGCCGGCGCCGTTGACGATGATGTCCACCGCGCCGGCCTTGCCCTCCACCGCTTGGGTGAACGCGGCGATGGAAGCATCGTCGGTGATGTCGAGGTGAACGAAATCGGCCTTCAAGCCCTTCTGCCGGATGGCGGCAGCGGCGGCCTCGCCTTTTTCGTCGGCGATATCGGCGATGACGACGCGCGCCCCCGCCTGGGCCAGAGTTTCGGCGGTTGCCTGGCCGATGCCAGAGGCGGCGCCGGTGACAATCGCAGTCTTATCGTTGAGCTTCATGTTTCCTCCTAAAATGACACGCTACTGCATTATGAAAACTGAGAGTATATTCCGCTACTTTGCACTTCGTTTGAGAAATTCGGACACCCTGCGGCGGGTCTCCGGATCTTCGTAAAGAGTTCGAGTGGCGGCGAGCTCCTCCGCGTAGCCGTCCCGAGCCGGATCACCCGACC
>DATLWP010000067.1:0-1857 GCA_035576265.1 Candidatus Polarisedimenticolia bacterium | reverse complement strand
CCCCATGGGAGAGAGGTTCGCGCCCGCCGGCGAGCCCAGTCAATCCTCTCGGGATCGATGGGAATGGTGCCGGAGGTCGTCCATGGACGGACGAACAGTGTGCGTAGCGGCCGCGGGCTGCTGCAGCCGCGGGTTATGCGGCGTTGCCACCTGTAACGCTATGGGTTACAGGTGGCAGCGGTGGGGGATCCGGAGCTTCCGGCACAAGGGGTTGGAGCGGCTCTTCACCACGGGAGATCAGGCGGGACCAGGCGAAGCACGCGGAACGGCTCCGCTTGATTCTCGGTCGTTTGAACGTTGCTGTGGAGCCGCGTGACATGAACCTGCCAGGATTGGGCCTGCACCCCCTGAAGGGGGACCAGAGAGGGCGTTGGGCAGTCAAGGTCAGCGGAAACTGGAGAGTGACGTTCGCGTTCGTGGGAAAAGACGTGGAGAAGATCGATTACGATTACCACTGAGGGCGCCATGAAGATGCACAATCCGCCGCACCCGGGTGAGATTCTGATGGAGCTTTGCCTGCGACCGAAGGGGCTGTCGGTCACCGAGGTCGCCCGTGCGCTCGGGGTCAGCCGGAAGACACTGTCGGCGATTCTGAATGGTCGTGCGGGGATCAGTCCGGAGATGGCCGTAAGGCTATCGATTGCGTTCGATACGACGGCGGAGAGCTGGCTGAATCAGCAGGTGCAGTACGACCTTTGGCGGGCAGAGCGGAAGCGGAAGCGGCTGCGCGTGAAGCCGCTCGCCGCGTAGCGGCGTACGCCAGGCCGCATAACGACTCGGCCGTTCAGCGGCCGCGCATTCCTCGTTCGCTTCGACGTTGCCACGACGGATCCGGAGTCTCACGCGCCCGGTCCGCTGCAGCCGCGGGTTAGGCATCGGTGAAGACCCCCACGCAATCGAACTCAACCAGCGCCCGGCGTCCCACGAGATGCGGGTGCTTCACAAACTCCCGGATCTCGACCTCCAGATACTTGAAGTCCCTTCGATCGAGCTGCCCCCAGTCGAAGAACGCGACGAAATCGAAGCGAGCGCCATCCGTGGGCAGTACGACATCTACTGGATCGTCCCAATAGCCTACCGGGGGATCAGCGCGGTTGATCATGATCCGAAGGCCGGACTTGGGAACCACATGAAGAGAGGAATTGGCTGGCGGATGCGACGTGTACATCTGCGGCAAGCGAATGTTGGCCAGCCCGGCAGGAGCGACGACGAGGGCGTCGAAGAGATGCACGCAGATCTCACTGAACCGATCCCGGTCGTCCCAGTCTGCATGGGGATAGAAGAAGGCATTCCAAAGGTGCCGTGCCGCCTCTCGAAACTCCGCGATCGATTCGGTTAGTTCCGTCACGCGCCCGATGCCTAACGACCTGGCGCTTCAGCGGCGGCGCGCAGCGCCGTCCGCTGCAAGCGCGGGTTAGGCGCCTGTTGAAATGACATACTTCGCACCGGGTTTGATCTTTGATTCACGAATCCGCTGCAACAACTCCGGCAATGAGACCGACACCTCCGAGTCCTTCGGACCAGCGGGCCCGAGCCACGCTCCCTGAAAGGACGATACTCGACGGCTGTTGTCGTGGAGACGAGCAACAGCCGACGCTAGGTGAGGCAGCACCGGCTTCTTGAAGTTCCAGAATGGCGCCTTCCAGGTACCGCGGCGGCGGAGGAGGCTACAGCCGCAACCTGCCTTCGGTTCGGAAATGGACAACGTGACCGACGGTCGCGACTCGTTCGCGCCTTCGAAATGGAACTCGAGCGGAACCGTCGCCTCGATCTCCTCAGCGACTGCTTGAGCCTCGCCTTCCCTGAGGCCAACAATTTCGATTTGGACCTTCAGGCACATCGCTCGCGCGCCTAACG
>DATLWP010000066.1:0-2177 GCA_035576265.1 Candidatus Polarisedimenticolia bacterium | reverse complement strand
GCTCCTCGGCATGTCCATTTCGACGCTCCGGGCGAATCCCGAGGTGCCATATGTCGAAATGCGTGGCAGCCGGACGGGCGGCCGGAAGATTCGGCGCTACCGATTGAGCGCCCTGTACGCCTACATCGAGCAACACACCGTGCACCCGCTTCGACAGGTGGGCTAATGGTTTACAAGGTCACGCGCGGGAAGTCCTTCGTCTTTCAGGCGGTGACGCCGGACGGCACTTACGTGCAGCTCGGCACCGGGGCGAAGCAGCGCCTCGTGGCGAAAGACATCGCCCATCACTACTGTCCAACTGAGCGACTGGGCCGACGCCGCAATCGCTGACTTATGAAGTACTTCCATCTTCTATCGAGCCAAATCGATTTCAACTCTGAGGTAGCTTGGTTCGGGCTCTCCTCGGGGTTGATAAATGAATGCCGGTCGCACGGTCTTTGCCCAGCTCATGGAGCATCTGCCGCTCTCGACCTTTCGGGAGTGCGTCGCACGCTATCGCGGCGACTACCGCGTCCAATCGTTCCGTTGCCTCGATCAGTTTCTCGCCATGGCCTTCGCGCAGCTCACGCATCGGGCGAGCTTGCGCGATATCGACACCTGCCTCGGCGCGATGCAGCCCAAGCTCTATCACATGGGCTTCCGCTGCGGCACCGTGGCGCGCAGCACGCTGGCGTACGCCAACGAGACCCGCGACGCGCGCATCTATCACGACTTCGCCTACGAGCTGATCGCCGAGGCCCGGCGCCTCTACGCCGAAGCGCCCTTGGACTTCGATCCCGCCCTCACGCTCGACGCGCAGGCGCACACCGTCTACGCCTTCGATGCGACCACGATCGAACTCTGCCTCACGCTCTTTCCGTGGGCCCGCTTTCATCATGGCAAGGGCGCGATCAAGCTGCATACCCTGCTCGACCTGCGCGGGAATCTACCCACCGTGGTGCTCCTCACCGACGGGCGGGTGCATGAAGTCACACTGCTCGATGAGCTTCCGCTCGAACCCGGCGCGCTCTACATCTTCGATCGCGGCTTCGTCGACTTCGCCCGGCTCTACTACGTGCACCAGGCCGGCGCCTTTTTTGTCGTCCGGGCGAGGGACAACTTGCGCTACCGTCGGCTCTATTCGCATCGGGTCGATCGCACGACCGGGCTGCGCTCGGATCAGACCGTGCACCTCGTCGGCTCCCGCGTGGCCCAGGACTATCCCGTGCACTTGCGGCGCGTGCGCTACTACGACGCCGACAACGACCGCTATCTCGTCTTTCTCACCAATGCCTTCGATCTGCCGGCGCTCACCATCGCGGCGCTCTATAAGGCGCGGTGGCAAGTCGAACTCTTCTTCAAATGGATCAAGCAGCACCTCCGCATCACGGCGTTCTACGGCACCTCGCCCAACGCGGTGGAGACCCAAGTCTGGATTGCCCTCAGCGTCTACGTCCTGGTGGCCATCGTCAAGCGGCGGCTCGCGCTCCCCCAATCGCTCTATACCATTTTACAGATTTTGGACGTGGCGCTGTTCGAAAAAACCGACCTGCTCACTCTGGTGCGTCAAGCGGAATCCCAAAATCTGACGACCGACGATCCTAACCAGTTGTCATTCATGGAGATATAGTTGGACAGCAGTGGATGGGTATTCATAAATAAGCCGATCCACTGAATCCGACGAGGCGCCGAGGCGCTCGCCGTATTGCTTGGCAATTGTGACCGCGCGCTGCATCTCGCCAAGTCGCAGGGGGTCGATCTGCGCGGTGATTGGCTGGAGGAGTCGCGCGGCAACGGTAGTTGCGATGTGCGCAGCAGTCTTCGTTGTAATTGCGCCCTGGCTGCGCCGCTTGAGTTCCAGAAAATGCTGCTCGAAAATATAGAATGCCTGCGTACTTACCACGTTAAGGGCCATAAAGATATCAAGCCCAGAGTTTCGAAGCCCGATTTCGTCTTTCTTTGATAGCTGCACATCTAAGGGGCCGAGCTCGCCGAAAGCTCCCATTACAATCTCATCGGCCCCGAGCGCCAATAAGGTGCCAGCGCTCTTGCAATATCCAAAGACGTAGAGGGTCAGATTCTCATAGGTCCGCTTGAGGAAGCGGACCATGATATAGGCGGCGTCTGGATCGCCGCCATTTGTGGTCAGAATTAATGCACAGTTCCGCCGACCACTGGACTCCTCTTTCGATTTAATA
>DATLWP010000065.1:0-4878 GCA_035576265.1 Candidatus Polarisedimenticolia bacterium | reverse complement strand
CGCCGGCGTCCATGCGCTCGCGCAGGTGGCGCACTTCAAGACGCACTCCGCGCTTCCGGCCGCTGAATTTCAACGCGCGCTCAACGCGCTGCTCCCGCCCGCGATCCGCATTGTGGCTGCCGAAGAAGTCGGGCCTGACTTCCACGCTCGCTGGCTCGCGCAGGGAAAGACGTACCGCTATCGTATTTATCGTGGACGCGTCCTCCCGCCATTCGACTACGGACGAGCACTGCACTATCCCTGGCCGCTCGACGAAGAAGCCATCGCCCTTGCCGCACGCGAATTCGAAGGCGAGCATGATTTCACGTCCTTTGCTGCGTCGTCGGGTTCCGAGGAGGACGATAGCGACCGCAACATGATCCGCGTGATCTACTCCTCGCAAATCCGCCGCGAGGAAGACCGCGACGAAATCGTCTACACCGTTCGCGGGCAGTCGTTCCTGCGTTACATGGTGCGCAAGATTGTGGGCACGCTTCTCGAAGTAGGGAAGGGAAGAATAGCGCCGGCCGAGATAGCGCAGCTCTTCGAATTGCGCGACCGCACGCGCTCGGGCCCGACGGTTCCGCCGGAAGGACTGTACCTGGTCTCGCTGGAATATCCCGACCCCACCGATTCTCTGGCGTCGTCCGCATTACGCCGCCGCTCGAAGACTGTTTGAGGCCAGGCACCTCGCGCCGCTGTTCTGCTTTCATGTACAATCGCGTGAGGCGGTCGCCGAAATCTCGCGAAATGGACCAACAACTCATCTACGACTGGAACACGCATTCCGGGCCTGAAATTCCTCCCGGGCGGCGCGTGATGCTCAACGACGAGACGCTCCGCGACGGCCTGCAGAATCCTTCCGTGCGCGATCCATCGATCGCCGAGAAAATCGAAATCCTGCATCTGATGGAGGCTCTTGGGGTCGACCTGGTGAATGTCGGTCTTCCGGGCGCGGGCCCCCGTGCCTTCGCGGATACGGAAGCCTTGGCGCGCGAGATCCTCGGCGCGCGCATGAAGATGCGCCCCAACATCAGCGGGCGCACTCATCCGGACGATATCCGGGCAATGATTCGGATCTGTGAGCGCGTCGGCGCGTCATTGGAATCCGCGATGTTTCTGGGGTCAAGCCCCATTCGCCGCCTGGTCGAGGATTGGACCGTCGATCATCTCAGGCGCACGACCGAGGACGCGGTGAAGATGGCGGCATCCGCGGGGCTGCCCGTGATGTACGTGACGGAGGACACGACGCGAGCCGATCCGGCTACGGTGGTGGCGCTCTATTCGACCGCCATTCGCGCGGGCGCACGCTCGATCGTTCTCTGCGACACCGTCGGGCACGCGACTCCGCGCGGCGCCTATAACCTTGTGAAATTCGTGATCGAAGAAGTGGTGAAGCCCTCGGGGGAAAAAATCCGAGTGGATTGGCACGGCCACAACGACCGCGGACTGGCGATCGCGAACTCGCTCGCTGCCATCGCCGCTGGCGCCGATCAGGTGCACGCCACCGCGCTCGCGCTCGGGGAACGCGTGGGCAACACTCCCATGGAACCGATGCTGGCGAATCTGCTGTTGCTCGGGCTGATCGACCGCGACCTGACGCAGTTGAAGAAATATTCCGAGACTGTCGCGCGCGCGACGGATACCGTCATCCCGCCGAATTACCCCGTAGTAGGCCGCGACGCGTTTCGCACCGCGACGGGCGTGCACGCCGCGGCCATTGCCAAGGCTCAGAAGAAGGGCGACGTCAAATTGGTGGACGCCGTTTACAGCGGCGTGCCTGCGCATCGGTTTGGCCTTGAACAGATTGTCGAAATCGGTCCGATGAGCGGCCGCTCGAACGTTGTCTTCTGGCTCGGGAAGCACGGCATCCCGGCGACGGATGAGCTCGTCGACCGCATTTTTGCCGCTGCAAAGCAATCCTCACGCATCCTGACGGAAGAAGAGATTGTCGCGCTCGCTAGGTCCTCCGCGCGGCGCTAGACCGCTGGGCTACAGTGTGGGCAGGCTGCCGTTTCCCGCCGAAGGCTTGCCAGCAGGGGTTTTCGGCGGTCTAATTGGTCCGTGACGACACCGCAAAATCGCTCGAACGCTGTGATTCGGCCGCTCGTCGAAAGTGACCTTGCGGAAGCGGATCGCATTTTTCGCTTGGCGTTTGCCACTTTTCTGGGCCTGCCCCCGGACGATCCGCGCATGACATCCGACGCCGATCTTGTCCGCACGCGGTGGAAGACCGATCCTTCGGCGGTGCTTGCCGCGGAACACAAAGGCAAGTTCATCGGCTCGAATTTCGCCACCAACTGGGGCAGCTTCGCGTTCTTCGGCCCGCTGACGGTGGAGCCCGCATACTGGAACCGAGGAGTCGCGCAACAATTGCTCGCGCCCACCATGGAAATCTTTCGCCGTTGGGGCAGCCGCCACCTCGGTCTTTACACCTTCGCGAATAGTCCAAAGCACATGACGCTGTATCAGAAGTTCGGCTTCTGGCCGCGCGCCCTGGTGGCCATCATGGAAAGGCCCGTCGAGGCTCAGCTAAATGCGGAGCGCGCACGGTTGGCGGGCGCCACTCTTTATTCCGGGGCCCGTCCTGCGGACCGCGCGCAGCTTCTCGGGGCCTGCCGCGAAGTGACGGACGCTATCTTTGAAGGCCTCGATTTGCAGCGTGACATCCGGGCCGCGAACGATCAGAAGCTCGGCGAGACGATTCTCATTTGGGACGGTTCCTGGCTCGCTGCGTTTGCGGTGTGCCACTCCGGCCCGGGCACCGAGGCTGGCACCGGCGTCTGCTACGTGAAATTCGCCGCCGCGCGTCCTAACCCGCAGGGCGATGCGCGTGCGTCCGCCGATTTCGCTCGCCTGCTTGACGCCGTGGAGGCGTATGCGCGTTCCGTCGGCGCGCGCAAGATCACGGCCGGCGTCAACTTGGCGCGGCGAGAAGCCTTCCGGGAAATGTTCGCCCGCGGGTTTCGAACGGCAATTCAGGGTGTGGCGATGGAGAGCGGCGGCGAGACGTCCGGCTATAATCGCGCCGGCGTGTACATCCTGGACGACTGGAGATAGAATCCACCACGAATCTCGTGAAACCCGCCCTCATCTGCTGTATCTTGCTCTGGATGGCTGCCCTATCCGCCCGCGCGACCGAAGATCCCATGGCGAGGCTCGCTGAGGATCGACACTGCGCCCGCGGCCTTGCGTGGATTGACAACAATGCCGCCTGGCTCACCGACCAACAGGTTCGACTGACGGAAATCCCCGCGCCCGAATTCGACGAAGGGCGCCGCGCCCAAGCCCTGAAGGAGCTTTTCACGGCCAGTGGATTTAGGGTTCGGATCGACCGCACTGGCAACGTCGTCGCGGAACGCGCCGGTTCCGACTCGGCTCACGTCGTTCTCGTGGCCGCGCATATCGATACGGTCTTTCCCGCGGACACCGATGTCCGCGTAAAGCGCAGCGGCACGCGCCTGCTCGCGCCCGGGATTTCCGACAACGGCGCGGGGATCGCGGCTCTGGCGGGCCTGGCGCGAGCGCTTTCGGAGTCGCGGGTTCGCACGACGAAAACGATTGTGCTGGCTGGCGACGTCGGAGAGGAAGGCGAAGGGAACTTGCGCGGAATGCGCGCGCTCGTCGAACACTACGCTTCGCGTCTTTCGGCTGTGATTGCAGTGGATGGGCCGGCCAGCGACTTCATTACTACACAGGGGATTGCCTCGCGCAGGTTCGAAGTGAGCGTGACGGGTCCCGGCGGCCACAGCTGGTCCGATTTCGGCGAACCGAATCCCATCACGGCGCTCGCGCGCGGCATCGTGCGGTTTTCCTCCATCCGTCTGCCCAGAAGCCCTCGCAGCTCGTACAACTTCGGCGTCATCGAGGGCGGCACGTCGGTCAACTCAATTCCGTCGCGCTCGGCGGTCAAGGTCGACCTGCGCTCGGAAGACGATAACGAACTCTCCCGCCTGGAGACCAATTTGCGCGAGACGATGCAGCAGGGAGTACGAGAAGAACTCGCGTCGGCAGATGCTTCGGGCGATGCCCTGCAGTTGAAATTCCAGTCGCTTGGAACGCGTCCCGCCGGGGAACTTCCCGGCAATTCGCCGCTGCTCGCGGCTGTTCGCGACGTGGATCGCTACCTCGGAAATCAGTCGCGGCTCGAACGCAGTTCCACTGATGCGAATATCCCGCTCTCGCTTGGAATTCCGGCGATCGCGCTCGGTGGCGGAGGGAGGGGCGGAGGCGCGCACACTCACGAGGAGTGGTACGACCCATCCGGCCGTGAACTGGGCCTGAAGCGCTTGTTCCTTGCGCTGGTCGCCGTCGCCGGCCTCGAACAATGAGGAGCGCCGAATCGGGTCTCGCCGTTTCATCCGGCCGCCGATCGATTCCATGCGCAATCCCTGGCTGAGTATTCCCCTATCTGACTACGAAGGACATATGTCCCTCCCGCAGGTTGGCCAGGCGCAGATGCTGGCTGGCGAGTTCGAATCGTTGTTGCGCAAATACCGGCCCAGATCTGTTGCCGTGCTCGGGTGTTCCGGAGGAAACGGCTTGGATCGGATTCTTCCAAATATCACGAGCCGGGTCGTCGGCGTGGACGTCAATCCTGCTTACATTGAAGAAACACGCAGACGGTTTTCGGGGCGATTCCCCACGCTCGAGCTGCTCGTGGGTGATGTCCAGACACCGGGCATCGATTTTGCTCCGGTGGAACTCGTCTTCGCGGGTCTGATCTTCGAATACCTGGATTTAAGCGTTGCTCTCGGAAGAATAGGCACGCTGCTTGCACGCGATGGAATTCTTGGCGTTGTTTTGCAACTGCCGTCTACAGCGCTGCCCTCCATTACCTCGTCGCCCTTTCAGAGCCTGCAGTCCCTTGCACCATCCATGCGGTTGGTCCTGCCCGAA
>DATLWP010000064.1:0-3572 GCA_035576265.1 Candidatus Polarisedimenticolia bacterium | reverse complement strand
AGATTCCCCACCGGCCGCCCCGGCGAGTTCAGCCCCGCGCGAAACACCTGGTACAGGTCCACCACCGCCTGCACCGCTTCGTCCTGCCCCACGATCTTCCGCCGCAGCCCCGCCTCAAAATCCCGCGATTCCACGCTGCGCCGTGCGGGGTCCAACCGCCTCCGACGTGTCCCAGCCATCGCACAGCCTCCGACCACAACCATTTGCGCCCACGCAGGCGTTCGTTGATCACCCCAACCCAGGCCTCTTACAGCAGACACGTGGCCAAAAGGGTCGTCGATGCATCACATCAACCCCTCTGGAATCAGCAACCTGCGCACTGGCCCACAAGCGAACACAGCAGCGAGGTGTGCGGGAAATGTTTCACGGACGTCGCGCCGAGCCACTGTGAAACGTTGTCAACAGCCGGTTAAAACCACGGTCTCAGGCCATCAGCCGCTTGCGCGCGAGGCGTCATTTACCGTATGTTGGGGCTGAACCCACCGACGAAAATCGATGCGACGAATTCTGGTAATCGAAGACGACAAAGACATTGTTGAGTTGGTCAGATACAACCTCGAGAAAGAAGACTTTCAGGTCCTCGCCAGCGGAGACGGTGCGACCGGACTCGCACAGATCCGGAAGACACCTCCCGATCTTTTGGTTCTCGATCTGATGCTGCCGAAACTCTCGGGTCTCGAGATCTGCAAGGAAATCCGCAAGGATGTCAGCCTGAATCGTCTGCCGATCTTGATTTTGTCGGCGAGGGGTGAAGAGGCGGACCGCGTGGTCGGACTGGAACTCGGCGCAGACGACTATCTGACGAAGCCTTTCAGCCCTCGTGAGCTTACGGCTCGCGTCAAGGCCCTCCTGCGACGCGCCGAGCCGGGAACTCCCTCCGAAAAACCGATCGAAGTCGGAGTTTTGCGGATCGATCCGGCCGCCTATCGAGTCACGCGCGCCGGAAAGCCCGTGCCTATGAGCACGCTCGAGTTTCGCCTTCTCTACTTCCTGGCTTCCCGGCCAAACCGCGTATTCACGCGCGACCAGTTGCTCGACGGCGTCTGGGGAACCGAGCGCTTCGTCACGCCGCGGAGCGTGGACGTGTACGTGCGCCGTCTGCGGGAAAAGATCGAAGCCGATCCGCAGCATCCGGCCTACATGAAGACCATTCGCGGCGCCGGCTATCTCTTCGAAACCCGTGCGAGCTAGACTGTTCTGGAAGCTGGGGCTGACCTATCTCGCCCTGATTCTCGGAGTTCTGCTCGCGGTAGACCTTTACTCCTCCCGCGTCCTGCGGCGCGATTACATCCGGGCCGCCGACGATAAGCTTGCCTCTCTCTCGAACATTGCGCAGGCGCGTCCGCCGCGCCTCGATGATTCTGTGCAGCTCCGCGCGTGGACCGAATGGATGGCCGAGAGCGGCGCGCGCGTCACCGTCATCGACCACGCTGGCGTCGTACTCGGTGATTCAGCTCACGATCCGGAGACCATGGAGAATCATTCCAACCGTCCGGAGATTCGCCAGGCGTTCACCACGGGCACGGGGCAATCGGTCCGCCACAGCGCCACCCTCGGCCGCGATCTCGTTTACCAGGCCATTCGTTATCAGCCAACGGCGGGTCCGCCGGTAGTAATACGCATGGCGTTACCGCTTGCGCAGATTAACGTTGCACTCCGCGAGCTTCGCAACCGGCTGCTGGCTGCTTCGTTTGTGGTCCTTATTCTCGGCGGCGTAATTTCATTCGCGGTTTCCCGCGCGTTCTCCGCGCGCGTTGAGCGTCTCAAGGCCTTTTCGCGCCGCGTCGCGCAAGGCGATTTTCGTCCTTTGCCCGCCGACCGGCCGCGCGACGAGTTGGCCGACCTGGCGGATGCCCTCAATGAAACGGCAGCCCAGATGGACCGCACGATCCGCTCGCTCAGCGCCGAGCGCAATCGTTCCGGCGCGATTCTGCGGAGCATGGGGGAAGGAGTCGGTGTGATCGACGCGCAAGAGAGGTTCGTGTTTTCGAATCGAGCTTTTTCCGAAATTCTGAACCTCGATACTGCCGCCATCGAGGGACGCCCCGTCATCGAGGTTGTCCGCAACTCAGAACTGCTGGGACTGATTCGCCGGGCCCTCCGCGGCGAAGAGGGAGTGCGCGGGCACATCACCATGGGAATCATTCAGCAACGCAGTTTTTCGGTCACTGCCGCGCCCGTCCACGTGCTTGAAGCACCCCCGCCCGAAGGCTCGCCCGGCATTGCGGCCGGCGAAGCGCCCGCCACGCCGGAAGGGACTCCGTCCGGAGCGGTCGTCGTGCTGCACGATCTCACCGAACTGCGGCGGCTCGAGCGCGTGCGCCAGGATTTCGTCGCCAACGTTTCGCACGAATTCAAGACCCCACTCACCGCGATTCAGGGCTTCGCTGAGACCTTGCTCGCCGGCGCGCTCGATGACCCGAAGAACAACCGACGGTTTCTCGAAATCATCCGGGACCATGCCGCACGGCTCGCGCGTTTGACCGACGATTTGCTCAAGCTCGCGCGGATCGAAGCGGGGAAGCTCGAAATCGAGTTTTCGTCTGTAAATATCGCTCAGCTCATCGAAGGCTGTGCCGAAACGACCCTGTTGAAAGCCGGCCAAAAGCAGATCTCGCTCGAAATCGACGTTCCGCCTGGACTTCCGGCGATGCGCGGCGATGCAAGCCTGCTGCGCGACGTCTTGCAAAACCTGCTCGACAATGCCGTCCAATACACCGCGCCGGGCGGCCACGTCCGCGTCACTGCCGCGGCCGGGGCGCGCGAAGCTGTCATCACCGTTGCGGACACGGGCATTGGGATTCCGCTCGCCGATCAGGAAAGGATTTTCGAGCGTTTCTATCGCGTCGATGCGGCCCGTTCGCGCGAGGCGGGCGGCACGGGTCTCGGTCTGTCCATCGCAAGACATATCGTCGAAGCTCACGGCGGCCGCATCTGGGTGGAAAGCGAAGTGGGCGTGGGCTCGAAATTTTCCTTCTCGATTCCGCTGGCAACCTGACCGTCTTCGGGCGACCGCGTGCGCCTCGGCCGGACCAAGCAACTCGAGCCCCGGACCGAAGGCGCCGCAGTGACCGGCGCACAGTCATCAAGTTTTCACATTTCGCTCATCCGAGGTTCAACCGGCGCCTTTAACCTGCCGGCCGTGTCAGCTCCAGTATGGATCGCCGGGTCAGCTTCGCGAGGCCACGGTTTCGCAATCGGCTGTCCCTCAGCAATCCGCGCCGAAGAGAACGAACCTCGATTTGCCCCTGGAGGCGCGGCTTTACCTACCCCCGAAGCCGCGCCTCTCACCCTTACGGCGGAACAGGGGCGGTGTTATCTCGAATTCTCGGGGCTGTAACATGGCTGTAACAATTCTGCGAAAAACTGCGTGAGGAGAATCCATCAATAATGAACAAGACTCTGCTTGCTGTGTTGCTTCTCTTGGCCCTGGCGGTTACCGCAGGAGCGGCGCCGAACGGCGTGTTCCTGAATGCGGCGGGCGCCACATTTCCGTATCCCATCTACTCGAAATGGTTTAGCGACTACCACCAGCACACCGGCGTTCAGATCAACTATCAATCGATAGGTTC
>DATLWP010000063.1:0-15767 GCA_035576265.1 Candidatus Polarisedimenticolia bacterium | reverse complement strand
GCGCAGGAGGAACTCGTGCGATTGCTGGCCGGTCCGCGCAAGAACGTCTGCGTCGTCGGCGACGAGGATCAGTCCATCTACGGATGGCGCGGCGCTCGCGCTGGAAATCTGAAGCGCTTCACGGAGGATTTCCCCGGCGTGAAGATCGTTCGTCTCGAGGAAAATTACCGCTCGACGCAGACCATTCTCGATGCCGCCGCGGCCGTCGTGCAGAACAACACCGATCGCCTAGGCAAGCGTCTGCAGGCGACGCGCGGCGCGGGCGGCCGCCTGCTTTTTTTCGAGGCGCCGGACGCCCCAGCCGAAGCGGAGTTCGTCTGCAGCGAAATTTCCACGCTCGTGCGGAACGACCCGGACGCGCGCGTCGCCGTCCTGTATCGCACCGGCGCGCAATCGCGGTCGTTCGAAGAGGTGTTGCGCCGCCTGGGAATCCGCCACCGCGTGGTCGGCGGATTCAGCTTCTACGAGCGGGCCGAGGTGCGCAACGCGCTCGCGTACGTCCGGCTGCTGTTCCATCCCGAGGACGATGTGGCGCTGCTGCGCGTGCTCAACGTCCCTCCCCGCGGGATCGGTGCGGCGACCGTTGCGGCTCTCGAAGCGCGCGTGCAGGCAACGGGAAAGTCGCTCTGGGACGTGATCCGCGCGGGCCGGCTCGCCACCGGCAAGAAGATCTCGAACGCGCTCAATTCGTTCCAGCAGATGACCGCAGCGCTGAAGGAGGAGTGCCGCGAACTCCCTCCTGCGGCGCTGATCGAACGCGTCCTCGACCGCACCGGCTACCTCGACTGGATCGAGCAGCAGGACAACCTCGAGCACACAACTCGCGCGGACAATCTCCGCGAGCTCTCGAACGCCATGGCCGAAGCGGCCGAGCAGGGCCAAACGCTCGAAGACCTGCTCGACCACGCCGCGCTCGTGAGCGACTCGGACGAATACGACGAGTCCGTTCCGGTCTCGCTCATGACGCTCCACAGCGCCAAGGGCCTGGAATTCGATTCCGTCTTTCTCGCAGGCCTCGAAGAAGGCCTTCTGCCGCACAGCCGCTCGTTCGATACCGCTGCCGAGATCGAAGAGGAGCGACGCCTTTTTTACGTCGGCATGACGCGCGCCAAGCAGTCGCTCGTTCTCTCGCGCGCGGTTTACCGCCGCAGCTACGGCGAAGAGCGCTTGCGCGCGTCTCTTCCTTCGCGCTTCCTCGCTGAAATCCCCGGAGGATTGATCGAGGCCGCGGCGGGATCGCAGTCCGAGCCGGGAGAAACGCGCCGCTACGAACCAGATCCGGATTTCGCCAAGGGCTATGCTTATCGCCGGCCGCGCTCGCCCTACGGGCAAACAAGCTACGGACGCTCGGCTGCAGGTCGCTCACCCTATGGCCGGTCTGCTTCAGGAAGAACCGGACAGCCGCGCGCTTCGAAAGATCCGCTGATTGGCGCGCGCGTGCGCCATTCGAAATACGGCATCGGCACGATCATCGAAGTCGAGGGCGAGGGCGAAGACCGCAAACTGACCGTCAGCTTTCAGGATTACGGCCCCAAGAAATTGCTGGAGCGCTACGCAAATCTGCAACTTGCCTAGGTTCGGCTCCGTGGCTCCGCCATCCGCGGCCCCTCCCCAACGACAGGTTGCGCGGAAGCTCCGCGCAAGGTAGAGTTTTTCTCGCTCGCACCGGGAAGGTGGCGCTTGGATCCACAGTTTTTCCGTACGAAAAGCATCGACCAGCTCATCTCCGACGCCGAAAGGCCCGAAAAGCGGCTTAAGAAGTCGCTCGGCTGGCTCAGCCTCACGGCGCTGGGCGTGGGCGCTATCATCGGCAGCGGCATTTTCGTGCTCACGGGCACGGCGGCTGCGGGCGAATCCGTCCTGTTCCCGTCCCTGCTCAAGGCGCCGCTCCTCGACGTCCTGCTGCACGGCCGCAGCGCCGTCGGCGTCGCGGGACGTCCCGGCGCCGGTCCGGCCATCGCGTTGTCGTTTTTCATCGTCGCGGTCGTCTGCGGGCTTGCGGGACTTTGCTACGCGGAACTCGCCTCGATGATCCCCATCGCCGGCAGCGCTTACACCTACACCTACGCGACGCTCGGTGAACTCGTCGCCTGGATCATCGGCTGGGATCTCATCCTGGAGTACGCCGTCTCCAACATGGCCGTTGCCGTCGGATTTTCGGCGTATATCAACAGCCTTCTCGATTCCTTCGGCCTGCACATGCCGGCGGTGCTCAGCACGCCCGCGTACTCGTCGGCAACCGGCTGGGCGCTGCATTTCAACATCATGGGCTTCCTGATCGTCATGATTCTCACGGTACTGCTTGTCGTGGGCATCCGCGAGTCTTCCGGCGCCAACAACGTCATGGTCGGGATCAAGCTCCTGGCCATCGTCGTTTTTTGCATCGCCGCGAGCCGCTACATTCATCCCACTAACTGGCACCCCTTCGCGCCCAATGGCTTTCAGGGCGTTCTGACCGGCGGAGCTATCGTCTTCTTCACCTACATCGGCTTCGATTCTGTTTCCACGGCCGCCGAGGAATGCAAGGATCCGAAGCGTGACCTGCCCATCGGCATCCTCACGTCGCTTTTCATCTGCTCGTTTTTCTACATCGCCGTCGCGCTCGTCCTCACCGGCATTCAGCATTGGAACACGCTCAACAACGCCGCGCCCGTCGCCCACGCCCTCGAAGCCATCGGCCTCAACGGAGTCAACCGCTGGGTCACCGCCGGCGCGCTGATGGGCATGGTCTCCTCGATTCTGGTCTTTCAGCTCGGCCAGGCCCGCATCTGGTTCGCCATGTCCCGCGACGGCCTTCTCCCCAGCGCCTTCTCGCGCGTGCACAAGAAATTCCGCACGCCCGACATAGCCACCTGGGTCGCCGGAGTCGTCGTAGCTGTTCCCGCGGGCATCTTTGATATCGGCACGCTTGCCGACCTCTCCAATATCGGCACGCTCTTCGCGTTTATCCTCGTCTCGCTGGCCGTGTTGGTGCTGTGGAAAAAACAGCCGAATCGCCCGCGCGCGTTCCGCGTTCCGGGCAATCCTTGGATTCCAGTCGGCTCGGTCGTATGCTGCTTTATTCTCATGGCGAGCCTGACGGTGGAGAATTGGATTCGGTTCTTTGTGTGGCTCGTGATCGGCCTTTTCGTGTACCACTTCTACGGCCGCAAGCACAGCGAGCTCGCCAACGCCAAATTGCAGGCGGCCTCGCAGGAGGAACTCCGCTGATGGGTCACCGGTCTCGCGCCGCCTTGGCTCTGTTCACGCTGATTCTGCTTGTGGCCGTCCCCGGTTCTTTCGGCTGGGGAGAAAACGCCGATCGTCTGATGACGAGCAAAGCGGTCGACACGCTCCCGGAGGAGATGCAGGGCTTCTTCGCCGCCAACCGGCAATTCCTCGTCCAACATATCGCCGACGCCGAGGAACTGGACAAAAATTCCGCCGGGCAGCACAACGATTTCATCAGGCTCGACCACTACGGGCCATTCCCGTTCGCTGCTCTTCCCCGCTCCTACAACGCGGCGGTCGCTAAGTACGGCCGGCGAACGATTGATAAATACGGGCTGCTCCCCTGGCAGGTCGGGCTCTACAGCAAGAGGCTTACCGACGCGCTTCGCGCCCGCAACTGGCAGGACGCCAAGCTCTCCGCGGCCATTCTCGCCCACTACGTCTGCGCCGCGCACGACCCGTTCAACACCACTGTGAACAGCGACGGCAAGCTTTCCGATCAGCCGGGCGTCAACCAGCGGTTCAGTGCCGCGCTCGTCGACCGCTATCAGCTCTTTTTCTTCATCAAGGCAAACGAGGCCGCGTTCATCCGCGATCCGACCGATCACGCCTTCGAAATGACCCTGAACGCGCATTCTTGGCTTGAAAACATCCTCATCGCAGACCGGCGCGCGCACGCGGGGCTCGCCGCTTACAACGACGCGTATTACGACCGCTTCTACGCCCAAACCGGCGCGGTTCTGATCCGCCAACTTTCCGACGCGGCGACCGATATCGGATCGTACTGGATGACCGCGTGGATCAACGCAGGCCGGCCACAGTTGCCGCCGAAGTAGCCTCGCCCGAAGGCTCAACGGGCTGAATGTCGCATCGCGTCGCCCTTCTCTGTGCTTCCGCTGCGGGCTGTTTCAAATTCGCGTTCACAATCTTCTGCTGCTCCTGCATACTCCGAATCTTTCGGAGCCGTGGCATTCGCACGCAGCGCCAAAACCTGCTAAGGTCAAGCCATCCGCCCGATGATTCAGCCAGCGCGACAATCGACGATTCTCGACTCCCTTCCCAAGGCGGAACTTCACCTGCACTTGGAAGGCTCGATCCGGCCGGAAACGGCCGTGGAGCTGGCCGGACGCCACGGCACGCCAATCACGCCTGCGGAGGTCGCCGCGCGCTACCGCTACTCGGACTTCGCGGGCTTCATCGAGACCTTCAAGTGGGTCACGTCTTTCTTGCGCGATCCGGAAGACTACGTCCTGATCACCCGAAAGCTCGCCGAAGAGCTCGTTCGCCAGAATGTCGTCTACGCCGAAATCACGATTTCCGCCGGTGTCATGCTCCGTCGCGGGCAGAACGTGGAAGCAAACTTTGCGGCCATCCGCGAAACAGCGCGGAGCGCGCCCTTCGGCCGCCTGCGAGCCGCGTGGATCTTCGACGCCGCGCGGCAATTCGGCGCCGAAGCGGCGATGGAAGCGGCCCGCTGGGCCGCGCGGTTCGGGAGATCGGGTGTCGTCGCGTTCGGAATGGGCGGCGACGAGCTGGCTTTACCCACTGCGAATTTTCGCTCCGCGTTCGACTTGGCGCGCAGCGAGGGACTCCGCATCGTCTGCCACGCGGGGGAAATCGGCGGCCCGGAATCCGTTCGCGAGGCGGTCGAGATGCTGGGCGCCGAGCGAATCGGCCACGGCATCGCCACGATGCACGATCCTTCCCTTTCCGAATGGCTCGCCGCGCGGAGCATCGTGCTCGAAAATTGCCTCACCAGCAATCTCGCGACCGGCGCCCTTGCGAAGCAAACCGGAATCCCCGGCGCCTCGCTTGCCGATCACCCGCTCGGAAAGCTTCTCGATCGCGGCTCGCGCGTCACGCTTTCGACCGACGACCCCGGAATGTTCCACACCGACCTGCTCACGGAATACTCCTGCGCCGCGTCGCTCGGCCTTACGAATTCCCAGCTTTTGCAGCTTGCCGAGCAGAGCTTCCACGCAGCCTTTCTCCCCCCGGCGGACAAGAGCCGACTCCTCGCCGATTTTCGTGCGGCGGCGAAATCCACCGGCCTGCTATAATTGCTCTCTCGAAGGGGAAACATGAAAGCACACGTATGGGTTATGTTGAAGCCCACCGTCCTTGATCCTCAGGGCCAGACCATTCACCGCGCCCTTTCTTCGCTTGGCTATCCCAAGGTTCAGGACGTGCGCCAGGGAAAATTCTTCGTCATTGAACTCGACGGCCTCAGCCGCGAAGAAGCCACCCAGCAGGTCGAGCGCATCGCCAAGGACGTCCTCACCAATCCCATCATCGAGCAATTCCGTTTTGAAATCCTTGACTAACCCCGCGCCTCGCTCGATGAAGACGCCTCCGCACATGCCGGTGCTTCCCAAGCACCTCCACGCACCAATCGTAGTAGATGCACGCCCGAATTTCGGATACAACTAAGCCATGTAGACCACATCCCGGAAAAGCCGCCCAGTCACCGTCCGCACAATCCATACAGGACTCTTGATCTCGAAACAGGATGAATAGATGACGATTCAGGACTATCTGCCGCAATCCATACTCAGTCTCCGGACCTATACCGGGCGGAAGTTTCTTTCCGACCTCGTCGCCGGCGTTACGGTGGGTTTGGTGGCCTTGCCGCTCGCCATGGCATTCGCCATCGCCTCCGGCGTTCCGCCCCAATCGGGACTCTATTGCGCCATCGTTGCCGGATTCCTCGTGTCCGCCTTCGGAGGGTCCACCACCCAGATCGGCGGTCCCACGGGCGCCTTCGTCGTCGTGGTCTTCGGCATAGTCGTTCGCTACGGACTCGACGGCCTTTTCATGTGCACCCTGATGGCGGGTGTTTTGCTCGTCTTTCTCGGCGTCACCGGCCTCGGCGCGGCCGTAAAATTCATTCCTCGCCCGGTTGTCGTCGGTTTCACCAACGGAATCGCCATCACGATCGCGAGCACGCAGATCAAGGACTTCTTCGGGTTGAAAATGGAGAAAGTCCCGGGCGTATTCCTGTCTCGCATGGCCGTCGTGGCCGCCAATTTTCGTACCTTGTCGTTCACCGAAACGGCTCTCGGCGTCGGCGCCGTTGTCCTAATTCTGATCTTCTCGCGCTACGTCAAGAAAATTCCCGGCTACATCGTTGCGCTCTTCGTAGGCACGGCTGTGGTCGCCATATTCAAGCTGCCCGTCCAGACCATCGGCACGCGCTTCGGCGGTCTCCCTTCCGGATTGCCGCCGCTCAAGATTCCGCAATTCCACGTGAACCTACTGCACCCGCTGGTCTCTCCGGCCATCACCGTGGCCATGCTGGGAGCCATTGAATCCCTCATGTCCGCGGTCGTATCCGATCGTCTGAGCGGTTCCAAGCACAATCCCAACGTCGAGCTCGTCGGCCAGGGCATCGCCAACATCTTCTCGCCGCTCTTCGGGGGCTTGCCCGCCACCGGTGCCATCGCTCGCACCGCCACCAACATACGTTCCGGCGGCAAGACGCCGGTCGCTGGAATGATCCACGCCGCTACGCTTCTCGCCATCGTCGTTTTCGCGGCGCCCCTGGCCCGATTCGTGCCGTTGTCGGTTCTGGCCGGCATCCTGCTCGTTGTCTCCTACAACATGGGCGAATGGCACGAAATTCCCGAGCTTCTCAAGCTATCGCGCCTGGAGATCGCCACTTGGCTGGTCACCTTCCTTCTCACCGTTTTCGCCGATCTCACGGTGGCGGTCGAACTTGGCATGATTCTGGCGGCTCTCGTTTACATCCGCAAAGTCACCTCCACCACCACCGTCACTCAGGTCACCGAGGAATATGTTCGCGAGGGCTACGCTCATATTCTGCAGCATAAGGAGATTCCTCCCTACGTGGCCATTTTCCGCATTCACGGCCCATTCCTCTTCGGTGCAACCGAAAAAATTGGGGAACTCACCTCGCGCCTGCAGCAGCTCCCTCCCATCATCATCCTGCGACTCCGCAATATGACCGCCATCGATGCCACGGGCCTCCAGGCCTTGGAGCAGCTCGCCGACGTCGTCCACAGTTCCGGCCGCGGCCTGATTCTCTGCGGTGCGCGCGAACAGCCCGCGCGCCTGATGCACCAGGCCGAATTCGAGCAGCACGTCGGTGCGGAGAATATCTGCGCGAGCATCGCGGATGCCCTCGAACGCGCAAGAGATCTCTACCCGCTCGTGCCGCAATACTCCCAGCCGCCCGCCGGATGGGGCCGTCGCCGCACGGACGCGAAGCAGCTCGGCGATCTACCCCAGACCACCTGACGGCGTTTCGATTGAGAACGAGAAACCCAAGGCCCGCTGGAGGCCGGGCGGTGTTTCACTGTAGGCACTTTGGTCAAGCCGATCCGACTAAGGGCGTCTCCTTCGTCGCATTGGAGTTAGAGTGGAATCGGAATGGGCCGAATGGCCGCAGGGGAGGGCTTCCTATGACCGCAGCGAATCGTTGTGCCAGATTTCTGATCGCCGTTGCACTCTGTGCCTTGGGAGCGGCCGTTTTCGCGCCGGGCGTGACCGCCCAAGACAACGTCTGGGAGGTGACGCGCGCCGATTATGGACACAAATCCCAGCGCACCGATGTCACCAGCCTGGTGCAGGACCTCATCTCGCGCGGCGGCGTGAGGGGCCGGGTCGCGGTCAATAACCAGACCATGGGTGGCGACCCCGCCGTCGGCAAGGACAAATCGCTGCGTATCTTCGCCAGAAACAGGAATAATCAGGAGCGCGTATTCACCTACAACGAGGGCGGCTCCTTCGATGTGAGCATGTTCGCGGTCCCCAGCACCAGCGATGATTGGAACGATCGCGGCCAAAACTACGATCAATACGGTCGTGGACGAAATGATGGCCGGTACAACCGCGGCGGCTACTCGGGCGACCGCGATCGCGACCGTGGCGACTGGGGAGGCCTCTGGGTCATCCGAGGTTTCTACGGCGTTCAAGGCAGAACCGCCAACGTAACCGATCTCCTGCGGAGCAGAGTGCGCGACGGCGCTCTCGCCGTGAATGTGAACAATAGCTCCATGGGCGGAGACCCTGCGATCGGTGCAGACAAAGTTCTGATCGTAATCTACCGATACCACGGTGAAGAACAAGCCGCCGCCGTACGCGAGGGCAACACGCTCTCGCTTCCCTGACGCGCTGCGGGACTAGGGCGAAACTTCGCGAGTTTCGGGGCGATCGTGTGGCTGGTCCCTGAAATCCAAGTACGGCCGCGCCTCTTTCCTGCGTGGATGCTACCTGAAATCCCCGCTTGCTCCCCATCCGTTTTACTCGCTGCAATGTCTACACCAACAACCATTTGAAAATCGGCCCTCGTTGTGCCAGCCTGAAAGCCGATGTTGGAGAGGCAGGGAATGGAGCGCGTGAGCGGAACGAGACGGGGCCGCAACCGGCGATCCCGGGCCGTCGCCGATACGCGGATCTCGCCCCGACCAGGACGTGCACCGGCGGGCCCCAGCCCGGTACACCCTTGCAAACCGGAAATGAGCCAAGCCATTGAAAACAAAGCACGCGGACCTCTCCGAATCGCTACACTTCCCGACCCTCCCGAACAACCAATTCCCGCTCCCCAACTCTGCCCCGCCGGCCCCCAGCTCCGGACCTATCAGCGCGAAACAGGGGTGGGAAGCACCCTCCCTCAACCGCGGCATTATGCTAACCTGACTGCATCGCCGCTCGCGGAAGCGGTTCCAAAGCGGCGCCAGGGAGCGATCTAACATGTGCGGGATCGTTGGCTACATCGGGCCAAAGCGTGTGGTGCCGCTGATTCTCGACGGCCTCAAACGTCTCGAATATCGCGGCTACGACTCGGCGGGAATCGCGGTGGTGGGCGAGAACGGCAAACTCGAAATTCGCCGCGCCCCCGGCAAGCTGCGGAATCTCGAAGAATCGATTCGCTCGACTCCCATCGACGGCCTCTACGGCATCGGCCACACCCGCTGGGCTACCCACGGCCGTCCCACGGAGGAGAACGCGCATCCCCACCGCGACTGCACCGGAGAAATCGTCGTCGTCCACAACGGCATCATCGAGAATTACATCGAGCTGAAAAAACAGCTCGTCGCCGAGGGACACAAGTTCGTTACGGAAACCGACACCGAGATCATCGCCCACCTGATCGAGAAGTTCTCAAAGAACGCCTCGCTCGAAGAGGCCGTCTTGAAAACCGTCAAGGCGATGACGGGGGCCTACGCGCTCGTCGCGCTTTCGGCGCGGGATCCCCAAAAGATCGTGGCCGCGCGTTTGGGTCCGCCGATCGTCGTCGGCCTCGGAGAACACGAATTTTTCGTCGCCAGTGATATTCCCGCGATCCTGCAGCACACCCGCAGCGTCTTCTTCCTCGGCGACGGGGAAATGGCCGTTCTCACGCCCCAGGGAGTGCGCCTCTTCGATTTCGAAAGTCACCCGATCAGCCGCCCAGCCCAGCACGTCACCTGGGACCCGATCATGGCCGAGAAGGGCGGCTTCAAGCATTTCATGCAGAAGGAAATCTTCGAGCAGCCGCGTGCGGTCCGCGATACGCTGCTCGGCCGGATTTCGCAGGAAACCGGCCAAGTCTTCCTCGATGAAATGAACATCACCGGGGAGGAGTTCCAAGATTTTCAGAGCGTCAAAATCGTGGCCTGCGGCACGAGCTGGCACGCCGCACTCGCCGGCAAATTCATGATCGAGCGCCTCGCGCACATCCCCGTCGAGGTGGACTACGGAAGCGAATTCCGCTATCGGGAGCCCATCATTGACCGGCACTCACTGGTCATCGCCATTAGCCAGTCGGGCGAGACGGCGGACACGATCGCCGCCGAGCGCGAAGCCCGGCAAAAAGGCGCGAAGGTCCTTGCCATCTGCAACGTGGTCGGCGCCATGCTCACGCGCGAATCGCACGGCACGATCTACACGCATGCCGGTCCGGAAATCGGCGTCGCCTCCACGAAAGCCTTCACCGGCCAGCTCACCGCGCTTCTGCTCACGGCGCTGTATCTCGGGCAAGTCCGCGGCACGCTCACGCCCGTCGCTTCGCGAAATCTGATGCAAGAGCTCACGCGCGCCCCGCACAAAATCGGGGCCGTCCTCCAACGCGACGCCCAAATCGAGGATCTCGCCAGGCAATTCTTCCGCCACACCGATTTTCTCTACCTCGGCCGCGGCATTCACTATCCGATCGCGCTCGAAGGAGCGCTCAAGCTCAAGGAAATTTCCTACATCCATGCCGAGGGATATCCCGCGGGCGAAATGAAACACGGGCCGAACGCCCTGATCGACGAAAATCTTCCTGTGGTCGTGATTGCCACTCGCGATGAATCCGATCCCGCCTCGATGACGCGCTACGAGAAGACGATTTCGAATCTCCAGGAGGTAAAGGCGCGCGACGGCATCGTAATCGCCGTCGTCACCGAAGGCGACCGCCTCGCGCGGGAGTCCACGGGTTACATCATCGAGGTCCCGGCGGCGCCCGATCTCATCTCCCCGATCCTGGAAATCGTTCCGCTCCAACTGCTGGCCTATCACATCGCCGTGCGGCGCGGCTGCGATGTCGACCAGCCCCGCAACCTCGCCAAGTCCGTCACCGTCGAGTAGCGGCGCACATGTGTAGGGGCTCATTTTTCGACCAGCGCAAAGGCAAGGCATTTGGGTGGATCGCCGTATTTCTTTTGGTCGCGTCGTCCCCGCTGTCCTGCTGGGCTCAAGAAACGCAAGCGCCGCAGCCCGGCGGCGCGCGCCTGGTGTCAGCCGAATTTACGGGATCCTCACGATTTCGCTCCGAGCAGATCCTGGCGGCCACCAGTTTGCGCATTGGCGCAGACGTCACCCGCGACGACCTGCAGAAGGCGGCCGATTCCCTCGCGCAGCTCGGACCTTTTGCCACCGTCAACTATCGCTTCGCCAGCCTCGAGGCGGGTGTACGCGCGGAATACCAGGTGACCGATGCCCCGGCGGTGCCGGTTGCGTTCGACAACTTCCCGTGGTTCACGGACGACCAGATAACCGCCGCGCTCAAGAGTTCCGTCCCGCTGTTCGACGGCACCGCGCCCACTCGTGGCACGATCCTGGAAGCGATGGCGGACGCACTCGAAACTCTTCTCATCAAGCGAGGCACGCCCATTCGCGTTTCGCACGACCTCACCACGGCGCCGCTCAGCAACGGACAAATTCAGATGTTTCGCGCCGAAGACTCGACGGTGCGCGTCGCGGGCGTCGAATTCGGCGATTCGCTGGCGCAGAACGACCGCGCCATCCAACAGAGCCTTCCCGATCTCGTTGGCAGGCCCTATTCCCGCACCGCCGTCGAACTCTTCGAGCTCGAGCAGGTTCGCCCCATCTATCTCGCGCGCGCGTTTCTTCGTGTGCGCTTCGGTCTGCCGACCGCAAATTTCCAGAGCGGCGCCGGCGAGTCTCGCGTCACGGTGGTCGCACCCATCGATCCGGGTCCTGCGTTCTCGTGGAATGGCGCGGCCTGGAGCGGAAATATGGCGATCGCGTCGCCGGAACTTAGCGGGCTTCTCAGTCTTCGACCGGGCGACGTCGCGGACGGAATGAAGATCGAGGCGACCTGGCAAGCCGTGCGCGACGCCTACACGCGCCGCGGCTACCTCGACGTGAAGCTCACCGCCGTGCCGAAATTCGATGACGCCGCCAAGCGCGTCTCCTACGATGTCGCCGTCACCGAAGGCCCTCAGTACCGCATGGGGGAGCTCGTCCTTTCGGGTCTTTCGATCGAGGGCGAGCGCCGCATCCGCGCGGCGTGGAAAGTGGCGCCGGGTGCGATCTTCGATGCGAGCGTCTACCAGGAATTCTTGGATCATGGAATCAAGGAAGCCTTCAGGGGCCTTCCCTTTCACTACGAAAAGATTGGCCGCTTTCTGCAGCGAAATCCAAAGACCGCCACCGTGGACGTTCTGCTCGATTTCCAGTGACCGAACCGAGTTATACTGGCTCTCGAACACAGATGGCTTCCCTTTCTGCCGCAGCAGAATTTTCCAACGATGCCGCCGCTGCTCTTGAAAAGCAGCAGCGGCTGCTCGCCTCGCTGCGCGGCATGGATTCCCTTCTGGTGGCGTTTTCAGGCGGGGCTGACTCCGCCTATCTGGCCTGGGCGGCGCATCGCATGCTCGGAGAACGTGCCCTTGCGGTTACGGCGCTCTCTCCCAGTTTCTCCCGCCACGATCGGGAGCAGGCGGAGGCTTGCATCCGCGCCGCCGGCTTTCGCCACGAATTCATCCGCACACGGGAACTGGACAACCCGCTGTACGTGAAAAACGGCGTCGACCGCTGCTATCACTGCAAGGACGAACTCTTCGAGCAGATGGAAGCGCTCGCCCGTGAAAGAAGCATCCGCACCATTGCCTACGGTATCAATGCAGACGACACGCGCGATTTCCGCCCCGGCCACCGCGCTGCGCGCGAGCATCGCATCCAAGCGCCGCTGCTCGATGCGGGACTTTCGAAGGTCGAAATTCGCCTGCTCTCGCTGCGCGCGGGCTTGCCCACCTGGGACCGCCCTGCCTCAGCCTGCCTCGCGTCGCGCGTCCCCTACGGCACGCCGGTGACGCCGGAACTGCTCGACAAGATCGATCGCGCGGAGGCGGCCTTGCGCGAGCTGGGTTTCCACCAGTTTCGCGTCCGCGCCCATGGCGAGCTCGCGCGCGTCGAGCTGGCGCCGGACGAGCTTTCCCGCGGGTTCGACGCCGCCGTCGCACAACGAATTAGCGCGCGCTTGAAATCGCTCGGTTTCGCTTTCGTGGCCCTGGATCTCGAAGGCTATCGTCAGGGCTCTCTGAACTCTCTCCTGCCAGCGAAATGACGCGCGTACATCTTGCCGCGTGCGCCGCTCTTCTTCTGCCTGTCGGCCAGGTCGCGCTGGCCCGGGGCTCGAACCCTGCCGCTCCGCAAAAGACGTCCCAAGGTTCCCCCGCCAACAACAACGCCGAAGCCGAGCTGCAGAAGGCGCTGGCGTCCGCCGGCAATGACAGCGCCGCGCTCGTGCGGAATCTAAAGGACTACCTGCAAGAATTCCCCGATGCCCCGCGAAAGGCAGCCGTCTATCGCGCCTTGGTGGAGGGCTGCGAGCAGCTTCGTGACAATGCTTGCGCCCTCGATTACGCCGAGCGGCTGATCGCCGTTCATCCGGATGACTCGCAAATGATGCTATTGGCCGTAAATCTTCTCGAGCGTCAGGGAGACGACGCGAGCCTTACGCGGGCGGCCGGTTACGTCACTCGCGTGCTCGACCGCGTCGAAAAGACGCCTCCCGAGGAAAGGCCGGCCCGCGAATCGCTCGCCGAGTGGCGGAACGGACGGAATCAGTTCCGCGCGGCGCTCTATTACGAGCGCGGGCGTGTGGAGAATTCACAGCACAACTACGAGGCCGCCACGAAAGATTTTCAAGTGAGCGATTCCATCCATGCGAATGCGCTCGCCGCGGAGAAGCTCGGCGAAATGGCAGAGATGCGCAAGGATTCCGCCACAGCCATCAAAGAGTACGCCCGTGCATTCGTGTTGCCGGAAAGTGGTCCGGCTGGAACCGTGAACCGCCGCGACGTGCGGAGAAAACTCGGCAACGTGTGGCGACAGGTTCACGGCAACGAGCAGGGGCTGGGAGAGGCGATTCTCGCCGCGTACGACCGCGCCTCTTCTCCGCCCATGGATGCTGCGGCGGGCCGGGCGGTTCAAAACAAAGATGCAAAGGAGCCGCTCGCATTTGTCCTGCGTCGCCTCAATGGATCGCAACTGCCGCTCGCGCCACTGAAAGGAAAAGTCGTGGTGCTGAGTTTCTGGGCCACATGGTGCGGCCCCTGCCGGGAACTCGAGCCGATCTTCAATCAAGTAGCGGAGAGTTACGCCGGGAATCCCAACGTCACATTTTTCGCGGTAAATACGGACGACGACCAGACGCGCGTTGTCCCTTTCGTGGCGGGAGAAAAGTGGAATGTTCCAGTCGTCTACGCCGACGGTCTTGACGTTTTTCTGAAGGTGGACTCGCTACCGACCGTCCTGGTCCTGGGCCGCACCCAGAAAATCGTGTACCGCGCCGAGGGTCTCGCGCCCGAAGGTTTTCCCGCGTCGCTTATCGCCGCCATCCAGGGCGCGCTCGGCACGGCACAGTAGAGATTGAGTTTTCCAACCCTTCACCGTGGCTGCGGGGCGGGACGGCCCGTGCTTTGCCGCGCGGCGTCGCGCATGGCGACCACCGTGCTGACATGGATGCGCACGGTGTCCTCGACGCGCCGCGCGTACCCTCCCGCCAGCGTCATCGCGACGGGCGCGCCGTTGCGCCGCGCGTAGTCGAAAACGAGCGCGTCGCGCCGCGCGAGCCCCTCCATGGTCAGCGCGAGCCCGCCCAGTTGGTCCTCGCGGTAGGGGTCGGCGCCCGCCACGTAAAAAAGAAGCTGCGGTGCAAAACCGTGGAGAGCCTGATGCAAATTCTTCTCCAAGATGGCGAGGTAATCTTCATCTCCAATGCCGTCGGGTAGATCGACATCGATCGTGGAGGGTGGTTTGAGAAACGGGTAGTTATGTTCTTGATGAATGGACAGCGTAAAGACGTCACCGTCTCCGCCGAAGATTTCCGCGGTGCCGTTTCCTTGATGCACGTCCGTATCCACCACCATGGCGCGCTCGATCGCGCCGTCGAACTGAAGGCGGCGGATGGCGACGGCCACGTCGTTAATCACGCAGAATCCCTCGCCATGGTCCGAGCAAGCATGATGAAATCCGCCGCCGAGATTTGCGGCCCAGCCGTCCTGGAGGGCGCAGCGTCCGGCGAGAATCGAGCCTCCCGCAGCGAGCCAGCAGGCGTCGATCAGCTTCCGGGAATAGGGACCCTCCAGCCGCAGGATCTCCTCAAGAGAAAGCGAGCCGGTCTTGAGCTTGCGGACGTAGTCCTGCGAATGCACGCGGAGAACGTCCTCGTCGGATGCGGGCTCGGGCGCGAGGAAATCTTCCGGCGCGGCGATTTTTTCCGCAAGCAGCCGGTCGTGCACCAAGCGAAATTTCTGCGAGGGGAATACGTGTGCGCCGAGGTTGAGATCGTAGTTGTCCGCGTAAATGAGCTTGAATGGCAGCACGGCGTACCGAGCCTACCGCGAAGTTTTTTTGAACGCAAATGCGGTGTCCGCGAGTCAAATCGCGCGTCGCACGCCGGAATGGAGGTGAGCGACGAGTGTGTGGTAATCTGGCGTTGATGCGCCGCGCTCAGGCCATTCTCGTTCTCGCCGCCCTGCTGGCCACCCCGCTCGCGCTCCTGGCGAGAACAACACCTAGTGGGATGAGCTGCAGTTGCATGTGCTCCCTCATATACAAGTCGTTCTCGTCCCATTCCCGAACCGAACGCGCCAAAGCGATGTGCGGCCGTTGTCCCAGCGATCACCAGTGTGCGATGAAGGCGCCGCGTCACGAACCCGATTTCGGATTGAACACGCTGATGGCGCCTACGCAATCCTCGTCCCAGACGGCGCTGCGAGCGCCGGAAGTCGCGCTGCTGAATTTCGAGTCGCTGACGCAGTTCTTACCCGCAGGTGTTCTTCCTGCCCCCTTCGCACCTCCGCGAAGCTGACCGGCTGATCCCT
>DATLWP010000062.1:0-13535 GCA_035576265.1 Candidatus Polarisedimenticolia bacterium | reverse complement strand
CCTGGCAGTCGTGTCCCTCCTCAACCTGGCAAGTCATCGAGTGCAGGTTCTCTTTACATCCCCCGCCGCTTTGGCTAACTTAGCTCAAGGGCTCGTTACAGCGGTTTATGGAAGCATGGACACACTGTTAGAAGGGAAGGACCTTCTTTTCACGCTCATCCTAAAGGTGGGCTTCGCTGCCGCGCTCGCCGCGCTGCTCGTCCGCTTCAGGTCCTTTCGGAAGCTCCTTTTCACGGAGCAGCGGGACTCCGATCAGAAAGTCGTGCTGCTGCTGTTTTTGGTGCCGCCCTTGGCTGTGGGCATCATGCTGCGCCTGGTCGCCGGTTACCGTTTCTTCGATCTGACCCTGGAAGGTTCGTTCCTGATGGGCCTAATCGGCGGGCGAATCGTCGGCCTGCTAGGCGGATCGCTCATCAGCCTGCTTCCGTTCGGATTCCACGAATGGCTGTCCGCTCCTGTGGCTGCGCTCGTCGGCCTGCTCGCAGGAGTGATCCGCGAGGCAGTCCCCGACAAAGAGGATGTTTGGCATTTCGGACCGTTCCTGTTCCTCGGCATCCCGCAGTGGCTCTGGAAACTTTTCCGGCGTGGCAAGCGCAATCGCGCCATGTTGCCACTTTTCGCGTGCGCCGCACTTGAAATGGGCCTGATCGCGCTGGCAGGACTCGTTCCGTCGAACTGGCTTTTCTCAATTCGAACGAACAACTGGGGCTACGTGGCTTTGGTCGTGCTTTCCTCGGTGATGTGCGTTGCCATGGCCGTCAAGATCTGGAACAACACGCGGATCGAGATGAACCTCGAGCAGAATCAGCAGCTGCTGCTCAAGGCGCGCATGGATGCTTTGACGAGCCAGATCAATCCTCACTTCTTATTCAACACCCTTAACACCGTTTCTTCGCTGATCCGCTTCGACCCGGACATGGCCCGCGGCGTGGTCTTGAAGCTCTCGAACATCTTGCGTCGTTTGCTGCGAAAACACGAGACGTTTGTTCCGCTCCGGGACGAACTGGGTTTCATCGACGATTATCTCGATATCGAGGTGATTCGTTTCGGCCACGACAAACTGCAGATCTTCAAGGACATTGATGAGGAAACGCTCGACGCGTTCGTTCCCAGCATGCTCCTCCAGCCCATTATCGAAAACGCGATCAAGCATGGCCTGGCCCCGCGCCTTGCGGGTGGGCAGATCCATCTCCGCACGCATCGGCGCGACGGCCGCCTGGTTATCGAAATCGAGGATAACGGCATGGGGATGTCTCCGGAGCGCCTTCTCGAGGTATACGGCGGCGGTATCGGCATTAGCAACGTCCACGAACGCCTGCGGCTTCTTTACGGCAGCCAGTTCGGAATGGACATCCGCAGTCGCGAAGGGGAGGGCACTCAGATTCGCATCGAGTTGCCCGCGCTAGCGGTCGCCGAGCCTGCCGCCCGGTGAGCGGTTTCTTGTTGCGGAGCGGTAGACGGAAGGTCACGAGGAGGAGTTCTGGCAATCCCGATAGTGAACTGGTCGGAAACGTGGCGTCTGGCGGTCGAGGCGCTGCGTGCCAACAAGCTGCGCGCCGTTCTGACCATGCTCGGTGTCGTGATCGGCAGTGCTTGCATCGTACTAGTGGTGACCGTCGCCCTAACGGGTAAGAAGTACATCACCGCGCAGATCGAGGCCGTGGGATCCAACATTGTCTACGCGTCGCTTGCGCAATCAAGCGATTCGGAGAACATTACTCTCGCCGACCAGATCTCGCTGAGCGACCTCGAAGCCGTGAAACAGAGCATTCCCCAGGTGATCCACGCGGCCGGCACCAACGACATTTCGATGACCGTTGTGGCGGGCGGAAAGGCGTGGCCGGTGGGTTTGGTGGGCGTGACCCCGGGATTTCAGCAGATCCGCAACCTGGTCATTCTGCGCGGCCGGTATTTCGACGACGCCGACTTTTCGAGCGCGAGCAAAGTCTGCGTTGTTTCCGAACATCTCGCGCAGACTGTCTTTTCCGACGAGAACCCGATCGGCCGGAGCATTCACGTCGGTGAGTTGACGTTTACGGTCATCGGCGTCTTCCGCGAGCGCGTCGGAACCTTTGGCCAGTCCGAAATTCGCACCGATACCGTGCTGGTGCCGTTTTCGCTGATCAAGTATTACACCGGCGACGCCTTCATCGTTACCCTCTACGCCCAGGCGGACCGTCCCGACGACGTTGCGCTCGTGACCCAGGAGGTCACCGAGATTTTGAGAAGCCACCACCGGCCGGAGGCGGAGTATGACGTCCAGAACCTCACTTCCATTCTTGAAACTTCGCGGCGCATTTCGCTCGCTATGACTGTCGTGCTGCTGCTCATCGCTCTAATGGCTCTGCTGATCAGCGGAATCGGCATTATGAACATCATGCTGGTCAGCGTCACGGAGCGCACCCGCGAAATCGGAATTCGAAAGGCACTGGGCGCAAGACAGACCGAAATCCTCTATCAGTTCCTTCTCGAGGCCATCTTGATCAGCGGCGTCGGGGCGCTCGCCGGCATCACCGTGGCCGTGGTGATTCCCCTCTTCGTCGAGACGCTCGTTCGATTTCTCCCCGTGCCAGGCGGCGTGACCATCCCGATCTCGTGGATTTCGGTCTTATCGGCGTTTGTGGTGTCCTGCGCTACCGGTGTGCTTTTCGGGTATCTGCCAGCTAAAACGGCCGCCCAGCTCCAGCCTGTCGAATCACTTCGTTACGAATAGAGCCGCGCGAATTGGCTGTGAGATGATGTGTAGCAAGGTATAGTGGTTCGGTAGGTTGTCAGGAGTGCAAAGCGTTGTGCGGGATCGCAGGTTTTACTCACAAGAACTGGAGGCCTGAACCAGGCCGGATCGAGAGCGCGGTCGCCACGCTCTTGCACCGCGGGCCGGATCAGCAGGGCGTCTTCCGTTCGAGCGTCTGCTCGATGGGTGCCACGCGTTTGAAGATAATCGACCTAGTTGCCGGCGACCAGCCCGTCTCCTCGGACGACGGCGGCACCGTAATCGTTTTCAACGGCGAAGTCTACAACCACCGTGAACTGCGCAGCGAGCTGGAAGCCCGCGGCCACCGCTTTCACTCGCGCTCGGACACGGAAGTGGTGCTGCATGCCTTTCTGGAATGGGATACGGCGTGCTTTTCCCGGCTGCGAGGGATGTTTGGCGTGGCCCTCTGGACCGAGTCCGACAAGCGCTTGGTCCTGGCTCGCGACCGCATGGGAATCAAGCCGCTCTACTTTTTCCGCAAGGGAGAAAACCTCTTTTTTGGCTCGGAGCTCAAGGCAATCCTGATCCACCCCGAGATTGATCGGCGCCTGAGTCTGGCCGGCCTGGATTGTTATTTGTCTCTGAATTACGTCCCGTGCCCGCGGACCTTGGTGGAGGGTATCGAGAAACTCCCCCCAGCGCACTGGCTCGAATGGCGGGATGGCGCCGTTTCGTCCGATCGTTACTGGACTTTGCCTCTCGGACCGTCACGCCACGTCACCCTCGACGCCGCGAAGGAGGAACTCAACGATCTGCTCACCCAGTCCGTGCGCGAGCATCTCGTCTCCGACGTGCCCCTCGCCGTGTGGCTCAGCGGCGGGATTGACTCCTCCACGGTGATGCACTACGCGGCCCGGGCGTCGAGCGCCCGGTTGAAAACGCTCTCGATCTCTTTCCGGGGGCGAAGTTTTGACGAGACGGACTACATCCGCCAAGTCGCCACACAATACGGGACGGATCACTACGAACTCGACCTCAATCCGGGTGAGAATCTCCAAGGCGCGGTTGAGGAGTTCGCCTACTACAACGACGAGCCCGACGCCGACGCCGGAGCCTTGCCGCTCTGGTTCCTCTCCAAGATGAGCAAAACGCAGGTCACGGTCACGCTCAGCGGTGAAGGTGGCGATGAAATCTTTGGCGGTTATCTCACCTATCGGGCGAATCGTTACGCACGCCTGCTGCGGCGGCTGCCGCCGCGAGCGATTCGTCTTGCGCTCGCTGTCGCACAGCGTTGGCCAGTCTCGGACGATAAGATCAGCTTGGAATACATGGCGAAGCGCTTCCTCGAAGGATGCCTGCTGCCACCCGACCGCGCGCATGTCTATTGGAATGGGACATTTTCCGAGACGCAGAAGAGCGCGCTGCTAGGAATGGAGCTTCCTGCGGCCCTAGATCGAATGCTGGCGGAGTTGCGGGAGGCGTCGAAGGCGGCCGACGATGTGTCGTCTTATCTGTGGTTCGATCAGAAATACTTCCTTCCCGACGACATCTTGATGAAAGTGGACCGTATGAGCATGGCGCATGCAGTCGAAGCGCGGCCTCCGCTGCTCGATCATCGCATCGTGGAATTTGCCGCCTCGCTGCCGGCCTCGTTCAAAATCCGGGGCTCGCGCCAGAAGTTTCTTCTGAAAGAACTGATGAAAGATAAATTGCCCTCGTCGGTGCTGAAGCGCAAAAAGACTGGTCTCGATATCCCCACCCACGAATGGCTGCGCGGGCCTCTGCGTCCGCTGCTTCTCGATGCGCTGGGAGATGTTTCCAGGCATGCGGGCCTGTTTCGTCCCGGCGCGATTGAAGCGTGCCTCCGCGATCACCTCGAGCGCCGCGCGAATCTCGGTTATCATCTTTGGGGTTTGATGGTCCTGTTTTTGTGGATGAGGAAATGGAAGATCCAGGCGGCGCAAGCCCCCGCCCCAAGCTTCAAGGCGGCGGGAAGCGTTTTCACCTCTATCTAGTTGTTCTGGCGGTTGCGGCAATCGTATTCCTCGGCACTGTGATCTCCCCGCCGTCGCTGATGGACGACGTGGATGCGGTGCAAGCTCAGATCGCTCGGAATATGCTCACGTCCGGCGACTGGGTGACCGCACGGATCGACGGCCTGATCTACGTCGAGAAGCCGCCACTCATCTATTGGACCGTGGCGGCATCCTACCGGATCTTCGGCGTCCACGACTGGTCCGCGCGTCTTCCCATCGCTCTCTCCGCCATCGCTCTCTGCTGGCTCACCGCTGCATTCGGGATGTGGGCGTTCGGAAAGCGCGCGGGCTTCTATGCCGGCTTATGCATGGCTACCTGCGTGGGCCTGTTTCTTTTCACGCGAATCTTGATTCCGGACGTCATGCAAACGCTCACCATCGCAATGGCCATGTGGGCGTTTCTGCGCGCCATCGACGAGGACGAGGCGCATCCGCGGCTCTGGGCCGCAGTATTGGCGGCGAGCATGGGAATCGGGCTCCTGCTGAAGAGTCTGATCGCCGTGGTTTTCCCCGTGGGGGCCGGTCTTATCTATCTTTTGTACACGCGCCAGCTTTTCTCCCTCCGGGTCTGGAAGCGGCTGCACCCGTTCAGCGGAGCGCTGATCGCATTGGCCATCGCTGCGCCCTGGCACGTTCTGGCCACGCTGCGTAACCCGCCCTATTTCGCCTTGACGCTCCACAGCGGTCCAGGCCAGTATCACGGATTCCTATGGTTCTTCTTCATCAACGAGCAGCTTCTCCGTTTCCTGAACTTGCGTTATCCGCGCGATTACAACACGGTCCCGCGCCTCTGGTTCTGGCTGTTTCATTTGATCTGGTTGTTTCCCTGGAGCGTCTACCTTCCCGCGGTGGCGAAGCTTTCCTACAAGCCAGTTGACCGTGCCGGGCGCACGCGTTTGCTCGCGCTTTGCTGGATCGGCTTCATTCTCGTATTTTTCACGTTTTCGACGACGCAGGAATACTACTCGATGCCGTCCTACCCGGCATTTGCGCTGCTCCTGGGCGCGGCGATGGCTGGGGGAGGTGTTTGGGTCCGCCGAGGAACTCGCGCTCTTTCGATCGTAGCCGCAAGCGCGGCGATTGCGGTCTTCGCGATTCTGTTCCACGTCCGCGGCCTTCCCACGCCGGGAGATATCTCCACCGCGCTCAGCCATCATCCAACGGCTTACACGCTTTCGCTCGGCCACATGGAGGACCTGACCCTGGATTCGTTCGCCTATTTGCGCCTGCCTCTGTTGGTGGCGGGTGTTGCTTTTCTAGTCGGTGCGCTGGGAACCTTTCGTATGGCAACCCAGCGTGCGTTTCTGGCCGCCGCCTTGATGATGATTCTGTTTCTTCACGCCGCGAGGCTGGCGATGGTGGTGTTCGACCCCTACTTGTCTTCGCGGCCGCTCGCGAGGGAGCTGATGCAGGCGTCGCCAGGTCAGCTGATCGCTGAGGGCCACTACTACAAGTTTTCGTCGGTCTTCTTTTATACGAATCGCACCGGGCTGCTTCTCAGCGACCGCCGGGCGAATCTCGAATACGGTTCGAACGCACCCGGCGCGCCCCACGTATTCCTGGATGACTTGCAACTGAGAGACGTCTGGATGCAGGCTTCCCGCTGTTACCTGCTCATCTTCCAGTCCGTCTTGCCCCATTACGAAGAGCTGATCGGGCAGGCGAATTTTTACACCGTGGGAGAGAGCGGCGGCAAGCTCCTGCTGACCAACCATCCACTGAAAGCATCTCTCACGCCGCAGGGTGTCGGAAGCCAGCAGTTACACGAGACCCTGCCCCCGTACGCCGCACGACCCGCGCCTTCGCCGCTTGCGGCGAGTCGACTGGATCTGACGGATTGTAGCGGCGTTGAAAACGGGGCGGTCCCGGGCTCCGGCGAGAATCCGCATACGTTGGTTTTTGCCGCTCCCCGGGAGAATTCGGGAGCGCGAAGGCAGGTTTTGCCGCATAATAGCGTGATGCCGAAAGGTACTAGGAACGGGACGGCCAGCGGTATTCGACCGGCGCATTCCCGCCACAGGATTCCGGCGCTGAACGACGGAGGGCGAGTGGGATGAAGTACAGCGTCGTGGTCCCGTTATTCAACGAGCAGGAAAGCGTCACCCCACTCTACGTCAAGATCATCGACGTTATGGATACGTTCGGTGAATCGTACGAAATCGTGTTTGTGGACGACGGCAGCCGCGACGGCACCTTCCGTCAGCTCTCGGAAATCTCCCGTGACGATGAGCGCATCGTCGTGGTGCGTCTGCGCCGCAATTTCGGCCAGACAGCGGCGCTCAAGGCCGGCTTCGACCATTCCCAGGGCGAAATCATCATTTCCATGGACGGAGACCTGCAGCACGACCCGGCGGAGATTCCACGTTTCATCGAAAAGATAAAGGAAGGCTACGACATCGTCAGCGGATGGCGCGTCGAACGCACCGATCACTGGCTGACGCGCCAGTTGCCCAGCCGCGTCGCCAACTGGTTCATGGCCAAGCTGTCGCGGGTCGAGCTGCACGACTTCGGCACTACCTTCAAGGCCTATCGCCGCGAAATCATTTCCGAAATCCGACTCTACGGCGAACTGCACCGCTTCATTCCCGCGCTCGCAAGCTGGGCGGGCGCCTCGATCGCCGAAGTGCCCATCACCAACATCCCGCGCAAGAACGGCAAGTCCAACTACGGCATCTCGCGCACCATCCGCGTCCTGCTTGACCTGTTGAGCGTCAAATTCCTCCTGGATTACTCGACCAAGCCCTTGCAACTTTTCGGACTGGCCGGACTCGCGTGCCTGGCTGGCGGCGGTGGAATCGGTCTCTGGATTTTCGGGCGCAAGGCGCTGTTCGACGAGGGCTTGCTGGCCAATCATGGCCCGCTCATCATTCTTGGCGTGGCGCTCGTGATGGGCGGAATTCAGTTCCTCGCCATCGGTCTGATCGGAGAGTTGCTGGCTCGCACCTATTACGAGTCGCAGGACAAGCCCGTTTATAGCGTGCGTGAATTCCTCGGCCGCCGCGAAGCCGATACCGGCCGTAACGAGCCGCCGCGCACCGCCGGAGCCACCGGCCGCTAACCGGCATGATGTCCACGCCCTTGCCGCGCAATAATGCCCCACGTGCAAACCATGAGGTGCTGTTCGCATGCGACTTGAAGCACTGAACTTTGTTGCCTGTCCCAACTGCGGCGGGTCTCTCTCGGCCCATGCGGCTGCGGAGGATGGCGGGCACATCATGGCTGGCGAGCTGGCATGCTCGGGCTGCTACGCACGCTTTCCCATACAGGATGGCGTGCCGGTGCTGCTCCCCGGCAACGTGGAACGCGTGAAACTCGAAACGGCTGCTCGTTTTGCGGCGGAATGGCTTCACTGGAGCGATTTGCGCGATTATTACGAGCAGGAATTCTTCGCGTGGTTGGCGCCGCTGACGGCAGCGGACTTTGGCGGTCAGGTCGTGTTTGAGGGAGGTTGTGGCAAGGGCCGGCACACGGCAATCGTGGCGTCACACGGCGCAAAAGCCGTGGTCTCCATCGATCTGGGACAGAGCGCTTTCGTGGCTTTTGCCCACACGCGCCAACTGCCGAACGCGCACGTTGTGATCGGAGACCTGCTGCGGCCCCCGGTGCGTCCGGTGTTCGATCTGGCGTTTTCCGTGGGCGTTCTGCACCATTTGCCGGATCCGGCTGCGGGGTTCGCGAGCCTTGCCTCGCGCGTGAGGGAAGGAGGCCGCGTGGCCTTCTGGGTGTATGGACAAGAGGGAAATGAATGGATCACACGATATGTCGATCCGATCCGCACGAAGGTGACATCAAAGGCTCCCGCTGGTTTCCTTCGTGTCGCGTCCCTTGCTCCGTCGTTTTTCCTTTGGGCTGTTATCAAGCTGTTTTATCGCCCGCGGGCGAACGGCAAAGGGCCGGCCATGCTTCCGTACGGCGATTATTTCGCATCGATGTATTCGTACCCGTTCGACGAAATCCACGCGAACGTGTTCGATCAACTTGTGACCCCAGTCGCGTATTACCTGCGCTGCGACGAAGTGCGCGCCTGGCTGGCCACGGGCTTTCGCGAGGCGATCGTGCGTTCGCACCGTGGCTATAGCTGGACGGGGCTCGCAACGGTCCGACGCGAGGCGGCGGCTTCGGCGCGATAACAGCCAGCACTGCGGCCGTTCGGGGTTGCATACGGGGATCGCGGGGCAAAATGCCGCTTGTGTTGCACGGCTGTCTTAGCGTAAAAAAGTTATTCCCGGTGAATTTTCGGCAGCGTCGTGATTTCGCTGAAACACGACGGTTTTCCGCAATTCCGCGATCGGCGTACAGATTCGGGAGGGATTATGAGGGTTGCCGTACTGGGTGGTGACGGTTACTGCGGTTGGGCGACCGCATTGTATCTTTCGCAGAAGGGCCACGACGTAGCGATCATCGACAGCTTCGTGCGCCGCCAGTGGGATTTCGAGCTCGGCGTCCAGACCCTCACACCCATCCAGCCGCTGCCCGACCGCCTGCGCGCCTGGTACGAACACACCGGAAAAACGATCGATCTGCTCATCGGCGACGTCACCGACTATGAATTCCTCTCCGCAGCCGTCCAGGAGTTCCAGCCCGAGGCCGTTGTTCACTTCGCCGAGCAGCGCTCCGCCCCATATTCGATGATCGACCGCCGCCACGCGGCCTTCACTCAGGTGAACAATGTCGTCGGCACGCTCAACTTGCTCTTCGCGCTCCGCGAATTCCGGCACGATTGTCACCTGGTCAAACTCGGCACCATGGGCGAGTACGGTACGCCCAATATCGACATCGAAGAGGGCTACATCGAGATCGAGCACAACGGGCGCAAGGACGTGCTGCCGTATCCCAAGCAGCCCGGTTCGTTCTATCACCTCTCGAAGGTGCACGACAGTCACAACATTACGTTTTGCTGCAGGGCTTGGAAGCTTCGCGCCACCGATCTGAATCAGGGCGTGGTCTATGGCACGGTCACCGATGAAACAGCGCTCGACGAGGCCCTGATCAACCGCTTCGACTACGATGAAGTTTTCGGAACCGTGCTCAACCGCTTTTGCGCGCAAGCCGCCGTCGGGCATCCCCTCACGGTCTACGGAAGGGGAGGCCAGACCCGTGGCTTCCTCGATATCCGCGACACCGTCCGATGCATCGAGATCGCCTGCACGCATCCTGCTGCGCCGGGTGAATTTCGAGTCTTCAATCAGTTCACCGAGCAGTTTTCCGTTTTGGACCTTGCGTACAAGGTTCAGGCCGCCGGCAAGAAAATGGGACTCAAGGTCGACATCGACCACATTCCCGACCCGCGCGTCGAGGCCGAAGCACACTATTACAACGCCAAGCACTCCCGTTTGATTGATCTGGGCCTCCGGCCCCACTACCTCTCCGAGTCGCTGCTCGATTCGCTGATGAACATCGCCATCGAGTATCGCGACCGCATCGACTCGTCGCTCTTCTTGCCAAGGGTTGATTGGCGCAATGCGAGGAACGACCGCCACCGCCAGTTGGGCGCCACCAAGCCCTCGGTTACGGAAGTGCGCTGAAAACGAGCCGGGAATCGATCGGAAACGTCGCGGAACCCGCCGGTGCGAGTGCGCCTAGCCCTTCGCGATCCGCTCGCTGACGAGCCGTGCAGCCTTCACCGCGCCCACAACCTTCCCTGAAAATATATACAGCTCGCCCGGAGCAGGCTCTTGAACGTAGAGAGTGCGCCGGTCCTGTGCGGGATTATTTTCAACCACCCGGATTGTGAACCGCGACCCGACATATGCCGCCTCCTTCGAAGCGGGCACGGCCCGAGCCGAATCGCTTCGCATCGCCTCGAAGCGCGTAAAAGGACAAGGTTCGAAGGCGGGCCCGTTCAGGAGGTTCGCGTACTTTTCCGGAATCGGTTCCCAGGGGTCGGTCGTGCTCCAGTGGTTCGTGTTTTTCGCCGATCCGAAAAGCGACCGCTCGGAGCTGCCATAAGGATCGAACGCCGTAAAGGGGCCGTCGACCACCACAAGAGAAATGTGTTGCAGCTCCTTCGGCAGCTCGATCAAAAGTTTTTCGGCCACCTGATACTTCGCGATTGTGAAAAGCCCGCGGCTCGGGCCCAAGCCGTAGGTCGCCCAGATCACAAAATCATAATCGGGCCGCATCTCGGGTGAGAAAGCGCACTGCTCGAAAGGAATCCGCAGCGCCTGAATCCGCGACGTCACGACGTCGCGCAATACATCGGGATCGTATATTTGCTCGTCCACTTCATAGCATTTGTCGATGAAGTCGAAGTTCATCCAATCCGGGCGGCACGGCGTGCAGACCAGGCTGTACTGCGCCATTACCTTCTCGAATAGTTCGGGAGGGGTCTGCGACCCTTCGTGCGGAATAGCGTAGTAGTGGCGGCTGTTGTGTACGATGGCAGGCGCGAACGCCTCCATGAATTCGGCGCGCGCCTCGAGGGTTTCGCGGATCGTCTCCGGGCTGCGCGGGTAATGGTAGCCCGAATGGATGCGGTACTGGTTGATGACGGATGTGGCTCGCAAGATTCCGAGCGGATCGAAGAGCCTCACTTGATGGCCCTGTTCCGCAAGACGAATGGCTACGTTTGCGCCGTAAATGCCCGCCCCGGCGACGGCGACTTTGGCGTTCATGCGCTTTTCGCCGCGGGTGCGCGCGACGCGGAAACCAGCCGCCCCTCGCGCAGGAAGTAATCGACGCCGCGCCAGCGGATCGTCTTTCTACGGAAGCTCGCGACCCACATCAGGAAAGCCATGCCGTCCCAGATGGGGATGAGCCACATTTTCTTCCATAGGCCTTTCTGCTTCATTCCCCACGCGCCGATCATCCACGTAATCGCCATCCGGCACGCGGCGTAGCCCCCGAGGTAGCCGAGCGCCACCGCGGCGGTCGGATGCGTGGCCACGGCCACGATCGCCCAGGGCAATCCGAACGTGAAAATCAATCCCACGTGTCCCCACGGCCTCATCAGCCGTTGAACCGTCATCCAGCGTGTCCGCTTGTGCAGAAGATCGCTCATCGTTTGAAAATCGGCCACCGACTGCACCACATACGGCAGCAGCTTCACCTCGTAGCCCTTCTCCGCGACGAGCCGGCCAGCGTAGACGTCGTCCGCCGGGCGATCCTCGAGAATTTGATAGCCGCCGTAAGCGTTCACCGCCTCGCGCGTGGTCAGGATCGATTGTCCGAATGTGACCTTCAAATCGTTCAGCTGCCATGCGACCATCACCGGCGCGAAAAAGTCCGAAATCATGCCGACCGACTGCAGCTCCTGCACGAAGTTGGTTTCCTTGGTCGAGACATAAAGGCAGGTGGCGGCGCCCACCTTCCGATCGCGAAACGGCGACACAGCGGTGCGCAGGTAGTCGGGGCAGACGCGCACATCACCGTCCGTGATGACGAAGAGGTCGTATTTCGCTTCGGTGGTCAGGCGGTAGAGCCGCCCCACTTTATCGTTGATGGCGTTGCGGCCCGACCCGAAAAGCAATCGGATTGGCCGCTCGGGAAAATCGCGAATCAGCTTCTCGAGCACCGGCAGAGCGGGATCGTCCCGATCGACGCAGAAAACGATTTCGTAAGGGGCTGGGTAGTCCTGGCGGCAGAAGCTGGCGTAATTTTCGTACGCGTCCTCGTCGAGGCCCTTGATCGGTTTCAGGCAGCTCACCGGAGGAAAGAAATCGTTGTTCACAAGCTCACGCTTTGTAGCCGTGAAAAATCGCGCCGTGCTGAAGAGCGCCAGCAGGTAGTAGATGAACGGAATCGCGGCAATTCCCAGCAGAATATATTCGGCCATCAGCAAAGTCTTCACACCTCACGTGCGGCTGACCCCACCGATTCTCCCCGGACGAAAGTGTGAGAGGCCCGGGCAGCTTTTTCTTTGCTCCTAGCGGGATAATACCCTTCCGAATCGGAACCTTTTGAGTCCTGAATGCGAAGTGCAACCGTCTTTTCAACAAAAGTCTAGCACGAAACCATTCTTTCTCTTGCCCCAGCCTCTCATTGCCTCCGACGTGTCGGCCTGATGGTTTGCTCGATCGCCTCTCGCAGTGGCACCTTCGGCGCCCAGCCTATCTTCTTACGAATTCGCGTCGTGTCATACCAGCGATCCTGCAGTGCCCGCCGCATTTGTCGCCGCCACATTTGCGCCCTAGAGGAGCCGAATGCGATGATCCACGCGAAGCACTCATAGACAACCGGCCCCAGCAGCAGCGGCCAGCCGGGCAAGAACCACGTGCGCTGGTGATCCATTTCCTCGCGCACTGCGTGGTATCGACTAAGCGTGAGATCGTCGTCGTCGATGACGATGTACTCTCGCAGTCCGCCGCCGGCTCGTCGCCCGGCCATTTCCATAGCGTCGATCAAGTTCTCCACGTAGGTGAGGGGAAAGCGCTGATCGCGTCTTCCAAAAACCACGTTCGTATTCACGAAGCGAAATCCGAGCAGCGCGATAGGAAGGCGCCTCCCCGGACCGTACACGACGCCGGGTCGTAGAATGGTCACCGCCAACTTTGTCTTCCGTCCGACTGCAACCGCATACTTGTCGGCCTCGATCTTCGATTGTGCGTACGCGTCCCTTCGTTGAGGTTCGGGGTCGAAGGGTGTGCTTTCGGTGATCTGTTCGCTGCGCTCCGCCAGTCCATACACGGCGATCGAACTCAAGTACACGACGTGCGGCACCCCGTTTCTCATGCACGCCTCGAAGACATTCTGTGTGCCTGCCACGTTGGCGGCGGTGAATTCCTCCGGGCTACCTGGCCCTTCGACCATCGCCGCTGCGTGATACACCACCCCAGCGCCCTCGACGGCCCGTTCGATCGCCTCCC
>DATLWP010000061.1:0-6423 GCA_035576265.1 Candidatus Polarisedimenticolia bacterium | reverse complement strand
TAAGTGATAGAAAGCGCTCATCCGCCGCCCATTCTAATCGCTACACTTGTCCGCCCTCCGGACCCCGATTTTCAAGTTTCGCCAGCCCCAGCCCGGTACACGCATACGAACTGAAAATGCCGCAACTCACTGAAAACAAAGCATCGGCACGCTTGCAGCCCGGTACACTTTTGCACCCTCGCGATCTGCCAAACCCGCTTCATCAGCAGGCAACGCGCCGAACACGCCAAAACACGCACCCGAGGTTCAAATCGGAAGCCCGGGATGATATAGTGCTGGCCACTCGCTCGAGATTTCCCCAAAACGTAGGAGGCCTGATGTCCGCATCATCGGCGCACAGCGCAGAAACGCCTGCCCTTGCCGGGCAGTTGCTTCAAATCATAACCGGCTATATGCCGGCGGTTAGCCTTCACGCTGCGGCAAAATTGAAGATCGCCGATCTCCTTGCCGGTGGCCCGAAACCTGTTTCCGAGCTGGCTCGCGAGGCTCAGGGGGTCAATGAGGGCGCGCTGTACCGCGTGTTGCGAGGGCTTGCGAGCGTGGGCGTTTTCAGCGAAACCTCGCCGCGCACGTTTGCCAACACGCCCGCCTCAGACCTTCTGCGCGAGGGTGTTCCAGGCTCGGTCCGCGACATCGCGCTGTGGCTCGGGAACCCGTTGCACATGCGCGTGTTCGCGGAAACATTGTATTCGGTCGAGACGGGCAACACCGCTCTCAAGAAGGTGACCGGCTTCGAGACATTCGACTATTTCAAGCACCATCCCGCGGAAGATGAAGTTTTCAACGCGGCCATGACCGGTTTTAGCGCCATGCTCACGCCGCCGGTTTTGGAGGCCTACGACTTCGGCGGGCTCGGCACGCTGGCCGATATCGGCGGAGGCCACGGCTTCCTGCTCAGCGCGATCCTGCAGAAGCACCCGGGACTGCGCGGAATCGTCTGCGATCTGCCGCACGTAGTGGCTGGCGCGAAGCCCCGCCTCGAATCGCTCGGCCTGGCATCGCGCTGCGAGATCGCCTCCGCAGATTTCTTCAAGGCGGTCCCGCCGGCCGACAGCTACGTTATGAAGTCCGTCATCCACGACTGGGACGACGCCCGCGCCATCGCCATCCTGAAAAACTGCGCCGCCGCCATGCGCGGCAGCAATGGCAAAGTGATCCTGCTCGAACTCGTCGTCTATCCAGGCAACGACCCGGACATTGGTAAATGGATCGACCTCGAAATGTTGCTGATGGCAGGAGGACACGAGCGCACCGAGGCGGAATACGCGGAGCTTTTCTCCCAGGCGGGCCTGCGGCTTTCGCGCGTGGTTCGCACGAAATCTCCCATGTGCGTGGTCGAAGCCGTGAAGGCGTAAGCGAGCAGTGTGGGGTGGGCGGCGTCTTAGTGAGAGTGCCTGAAGTGCAGGATAGCGCCGTGGAGGGTCAGGCCCAGCCCGCTCAAGAACAGCAACGGCGAGAGATACACGACTACAGCGTGCGGCACGAACACGGGAACTTGAAAGGGACTCGATCCGCTCGTGAAATAGCCGATCACCGCGGCCATAAGCATGAAGAGCAGCCCGCGCCGAATCTTGTCGTTGCCGTCAGAGGTATGCGCATGGCTGATAGTCCTGGTCTTGACCGGCGGAAGTGTTTCCCGGCATTGGGTGCACTGGGTTAAGCGGTCATAGACCATCTTTCCGCAGAACGGACATTCACGCATAGCCATCGCTACTGCCCCCCAGTCGGTATCTCAGTTTGAAGCCGGTTCTCGGCTGCCCCGAAATACGCCCTTGCTTGCTTGAATAAGCAAGTCGCCAACCATGGATCAACCCTCCTGAAATCAATCACATAGGTGAGCTGAAGGTTGTGCGTTGACTGGCAGCTTTGAGCAGAAAAGTAACAAATTCGGAATTACGGGGCCGAGGGCGTGCGGGGCTGTTATCCCCTGTTCTCAACGCAAACCGTTGCGTTCGCGCAGCGACGTGATGTGCGCGACGTGATGCCGGCCGTGCCAGGCGTAGAGCTGCACCTGGTCGTCGAGCGTGAGCGTCCCTAGCTCGGGATGCTTGAATTTGCGCGACCAAGCGGCAGGCTCGAGCGAGCGCAGTAGCAAGACCCAGCGCTCATGGAGACGCTCGAGTAGCGCGAGTGAAGTCTCGACGGAAGTGGCCTTTACGTCGGGCAATTCGGCCCAGCGCACTTCGTCGTAGGGCTTGATTGTGGGCTCGTTTTCAGTGAGCGCGAGCTTGAAGCGTACGTAGGCGTTAATGTGGCTGTCGGGAACGTGATGGACCACTTGGCGGACCGTCCAGCCGCCGGGACGGTAGGGCGTGTCGAGTTGCGCGGGCGTCAGGCCGGCGACGGCGGCGGCGAGGCGCGTGGGCGCCTCGGCGATTTCGTCGATGAATCGTTGGCGTTGCGCGCCCGTCAGATTTCCAACAGGCTCGAATCTGCCGATGGGATAGCGCAGGTCGGTTTCCACGATTGCACGCTCCTGGTGCCGCCAATATCGCCGTAAGAGAAGCTTGGCACAAGTCCCAATTTGGCAGGCTCTAGCGGCTGTCGCGCGGTTTCGCGGCTTCGTAGAGAGGCGAGAGCTCCCGCAGGCGCTTCACGGTTTCGATCACGCGGCCTGCGACGTAGTCGACTTCTTCCTCGGTATTGAAGCGGCCGAGGCCGAAGCGGATGGAGCTGTGCGCCAAATCATCCGCCACGCCGAGCGCCTTCAGCACGTGGCTCGGCTCGAGCGTTGCGGATGTGCAAGCCGAACCGCTCGAGACGGCCACGTCGTTGATGCCCATCAGCAGCGCGTCGCCTTCAACTCCAGCGAAGCTCACATTCAGATTATTCGGCAAGCGATGCTCCATCGAGCCGTTGATGAAAGTGCCGTCGAGGCCGGTGAGGATCGCGTCCCTCAATTTGTCGCGCAGTGCGCGCACGCGCTCGCTCTCCTCGGTCATTTCTTTTTCGCATATCTCGCAGGCCTTGCCGAGGCCGACGATCCCCGGAACGTTGAGCGTTCCGGAACGCATGCCGCGCTCGTGTCCCCCGCCGTCAATCATCGCGGCGAGCTGCACGCGCGGATTCTTGCGACGGACGTAGAGCGCGCCGACGCCTTTGGGGCCGTAGAGCTTGTGCGCCGAAATCGACAGCAGATCGATGGCGTCGCGCTCGACGTCCACTGGAATGCGTCCCACGGACTGCGCGGCGTCCACGTGGAAGAGCACCCCGGATTCCTTTGCGATCTTGCCGATTTCGCCGACCGGCTGAACCACGCCGATTTCGTTGTTCGCGTGCATGATCGAAATCAGGATCGTTCTCGGCGTGATGGCGCGGCGGACTTCGTCGAGATCGATGCGGCCGTCGCTGGCGACCGGCAGATAGGTGACTTCGCAGCCGGATTTCTCGAGGCGCTTGCACGTGTCGAGAACGGCCTTGTGTTCGGTGGCCTGCGTGACGATGTGCTGGCCCTTGGCGCGATAGGACTCCGCGACTCCTTTCAACGCCAGGTTATCGGATTCGGTGGCGCCGCTGGTGAAGACGACTTCCTTGGGGGAGGCGTGAATCAGCCGGGCAACGTGGCCGCGGCCGTTTTCGACGGCTTCTTCGGCCTTCCAGCCGAATTCGTGGTTGCGGCTCGCTGCGTTGCCGAATTTCTCGGTGAAATAGGGCAGCATGGCCTCGACGACGCGCGGGTCGACGCGGGTCGTCGCATGATTGTCCATGTAGATGGGAAGTTTGACGGCCATGCTGCTTCCATTCTATTCCCGCTGCCGCACCCCGTCCAGCAATGCGGAAACGCGCCCTAGCTCGGCCGCGCCGGTGCCCACTTTTTGAGGAAGGCGGCAACGTCGGCAGGAGCGATGCGAACGCTGTTCTCGAATTCGCCCGCTTGTTGGCTGTAGACAATCTTGCCATCGGCATCGATCACCGCGAGCGCCGGCACTCCCTTTTTCAGCGGCACGTGATACTTCGCGGCGAGGTCGAGATTTTTGTCGTATTCCTCGCCGATGTTGACGTGCACGACGTGATAATTCGCGCGGAGAAGAGGCGCGATTTCCTGCGTATGAAACGCCGCATCGAGGACGTGGCAGTCGTAGCACCAGTTGCCGCCGAATACGAGGAGCACGCGCTTGTGATCCTCGGCAGCGCGGCGCAGCGCTGCGGCAATTTCCGGACGGGCATTTTCGGGGGCGGGGTAGAGGTCCGGATTCGGCTTTGCGGGCTCGGGCATGCGCCGGGGCGGATTCGGAACCACGTTCCCTCTCTGCGTCGCGAATATGCGCCACTCGCCGCCTTGCTCGACCCAGAGTTGCGATGCGGAGACGACAAAAGGCCGCTCGCCGGAACTCGTTCGCAGCGTCATCTCGATGCGAAGGACGAGAGCCACGGCGCCCGGCTGCGGGCGCTGGATTTCCAGCACCTTCGGATTGAATCGCACGATCCCTTGGGCCGCCAGTGCGGACCAATACCGTGGTTCTTCGCGGGGATCCTGCGCAGTTCCTTGCGGCGTTTGGGCGCGCGCCGGCGGGGCGATCGTGTAGAGAGCGGCGAGCGCCGTTTCGCGACCAGCGAGGACAGCCGCCTTCCACCGCAGCAAAGGTTCGAACTCCGACGAAGCGGAGCGAGCCGAAGAGTTCTGCGCAGCCGGGTTCGGGGGCGTTGACTGCGCCCGCACGGCGGCTTGCCAAGACAGCGAAATTGCGAGAGCACAGACCACGCGGATCATGGATGTAGTGTCTCCTTGCGTGCGGGCGCTGGATGGATTCTACCTCAGGCCGAGGTCCGACCCCAACCGGGGCCACGGGCGAATTGAATTTTTCGCTGGATGTCCGGCAGAGCGAAACCACGCGGTGATGCGGCGAGTGCCGCTGGACCCGCCGGACGGGCAGACTTCGTTGGCCTAGACGGCGGGCGACTGCTACAATGCTGCGACATGGCAGACTGGCGGCAAATCCAGGCGCGCATCCGCAAGGCGAAAAACAGCACGGATCCGCCGGCAAAACTTTCCGACCTTTTCAAACGCACGCGCGACGCGATGGTGGCGTGGGAGCTTGGCGCGCTGGAGGAGAAGGCCGAGCACAAGGATGAAGCAGTGAACTGGTACACGATCGCGGCCCGGCGTTTCCGCCGCGCCGACTGGAAGAAGAAAGCGGAAGAGGCGCTCGCGCGATTGGGCGTGACGCTTCCTGTCGCGGAAGCAGAAACACAAGTGACGGAACGCGCGGAAGAGCACGCCGAAGAGACTGCGGAGGCAGTTCATGCCGCGCCGTCCGAGTCCGAAGAAATTCAAGAGGAGCGCCTGCCGTTGGCGCTCGGGGAGGTAGCGTTGACCGAGGCTCCTTCCGAGGCGCCTTTGCAGCCCATGCCGACAACCGGAACCGGCGAGGGAATCAAGAGAAAGCGGCGCCGTGGCCGCCGCGGGGGAAGAGGCCGCCGGCGCAAAGCCGCAGCGGCGGCACCTGGATTGCCCGCGCAGGCCTTCGTGGAAGCAGCGGAATTCGTGCCACCTGGTGCGGAGGAAGTTGAGCGCGGTGCGTTCGAAGCACCGCTTGAAGTGCCGCCGGTCCGGGAGCGACCGGCACGGCTTGAGCCGCCGGCTCCGCGGCTGCCTTCCGAGCGAATCGCGCACGGGCGGGCGGGCGATCCCGCGCTGGCATCGAGGATGGCGTATCTCGAGTCGATGCTGCGGCGGCTTGTGGGCGGAGCGCTGCACCGGCTCGATGACGTGGACGAGGCCCCCGCCGGACCGGGCGTGTTTCTCCTTTCCGACTCGGATCAAATCACCATGTATTACGTCGAAGCCTGCCAGACGCTGCGAATCGGCCTCTCGAACCTTGTGCGTGGGGGGCGCGGGGGAAAGGGCCGGGCGGGCGGACGTGGCTTTACCGATCGCGGCGACCTGAAGGCCAGACTTGCCGAGCATCTGGGAATCGGCGAGGCGAAGGTCTCTCAATACTTGAAGGACCACTGCGTTGTCCGCTGGCTTCAACTCGACGAAGACGCCCCGCTGCTGGCGCACTTCGCCATCGGCGTCCTCCGCACGCCCCTCAATCTCGAGTAATCCTTCGGCGCCCGAGGTCCGCACGCAGCTCGCCTGCCGCATCCATCCGTCTGGCGGCGTCCGCTCCGGTGGTTTGCATGCGACGCTGCGTCCTTTTGGTTGGAAAGGTCCACGCCCCAGGACGACACGTAGCGCCGCGGTCTTTAGCGCGGCACGCCTTTTTCGCTCGCCGCCGGCGGGGAATTGCACCGGCATGGTGCAATAGCCAGCGCCGGGGCGAGTGTCGATTAGGATCGGCAGCCGCTGAGTGTTTTCAACAAGTTGCTTCATTTTCTAATCGCCGGAGTGTCGATTAGAGAAGCAGCGGTGAGAGATTCAGTGGCTAGCGACCCTTCCACTCCGCTAAGGACAGGCAAGTGATGAGTGGCGAGAGAGGC
>DATLWP010000060.1:0-3439 GCA_035576265.1 Candidatus Polarisedimenticolia bacterium | reverse complement strand
AAATGAACTCGTAGTCTAAGTCTGTAATCCAAAGATGAAGCTGACGCGACTTGGAACCTTTTCGCGGGGAGACGATCGCGGCTTCAGGTTGGGGGGAGGGCATGAAACCTCCTCGAATTGAGAAGCCAAAGTTACCATTTGCGACGATACCTGTAAAGATAATGCGGCTAAAATTCCCCCTCTCCGCCAGATCTTCAGAAGGTTCCCGGCTCGCCCCGTACGCCCGGAATTTCAGCCACGCACGTTCACGCTCAAATGGAAATCGAGAGGAAGGCGGCGCGTTTCCTCCGCCCCACGACAAGCTTGCCTTCGAAGCCGGACGCTTCCGGAAAAAGGCATCACTCTCGGCGCCGCCCACCCCGAAGGGCGGCGCCGAGGCTATGCAGTCAGGGGAGGAAACACCTCAGGACAATTCGCTCTCCAGGTCAACCGACCGGGGAAACAAAATGTTGTTTTCGAGATGAATGTGCTGATGGAGGTCCGCTTCGAAAGCGGGCAGCGCCTGGAAGAGCGTCCGATAACTCATGCAGGCATCGGGAGGCACGCTATAGCCGTTTGTGATTTCGCGCATCTTCTCGAGCTGCTGGCCCGACGCTTCGTGCTCCATGATCATCGCCGCCACGGGGTTCTGCACGGTCCCGAACATCGCCATAGGGGGCCGACGTTTCAAGCGAGCCGCTTCTTCCATGTCTGCGATATAGGGGAAGAGCAACTGCTCCTCCTTCGTCATGTGCATCCTCAGCTCCTGGGAAAGCCCTTCGAAGATCGACTGGACGCGGGCGAGTTCGGGATGATTCTTGCCGTGAGCGGTTACCACTTTCGCGATCAGATCCGTGAGGCGGTTTATTTCCGTCTGTGTGAATGTGTGATGTTTGTCCACAATATATTCCGCCAGTTCCGTGAGGGATGCGTTTCGCCAGTCTCTCTCGGTGGGAGCGGGTTCGGATTTTTCGATCTCGGCGGTCACCTCCTCTACCGAGCGGTGGGCCGCCTTGCAGGCGTCGCCGAGGGTCTGGCTTCCGCCGCAGCAGTAATCAATTCCGAATTTTTCGAAAACTCGCGCGGCCGCTGGCTTTTCCAGCACGAGGTCGCGTACTTCTCTTTCAGCATTCGTTGCCATGCTCCATCCTCGCTTCTTCGGGACCCTTGCGAGTCCTTGCCGTCATAACGCCACTATGCTCGCCGGAGTCTCCTAGAAATGCCGTGACTTAAGTCACAATCGCCCAGCGCCAGTCTGGCGCGCTCGACGTAGTTCCGAACGCGAGCGTCTATAATAGATGTGAAGGATTCAACGACGGAGCGGGAGGGAGGACAATCCCTCCGATCGTCACGGGTCCGAGAAGCTGCATGGCAGACGCTTGGTAGCTTGACAGAGGGGCGCTTTTGTTAGAGATTGAACGCCTCCTAAAGTCAGCTCTGCGCGATCGCATGTCAGTGTGACCAAAGTCACAGCGTGTGCAGGAGCCTTTCAATAGGCTGCTTTTTATGACAAGCGCGCTGGTCGCCGACAAGAGAAGCCGTGTTGTGAGGCCTGAGCTGATTGAACAAGGTGGAGCTGGTGACCAGGGGCCTGCCGCGTTTCGATTCGATTGAAAATGCTCCGTCCGGCGAACGTGCCCGCGCTGACCCAGCGGACGCGCGATGGCTTATCGAGATCGAGCGGGAGGCACGGGAGCAATACATGCCGGGCCTGATACCGAGAATTCCGGAAGAACTTTAGGAGTGGGCAATGACGCTCGCAATGACCGATTCGACTTTTGAACGCTGCGCGGAGATTATCGGAGATCTGAGTTTCCCCGAAGTCCGCCGATGGAAAAAAGAGCATCCCGGCGGCAAAGCGATCGCGCACTTCCCGGTTTACGCCCCAGTGGAACTCATTCATGCCTGCGGTGCGTTTCCCGTTTCCCTGAACGGAGCAGGCGACCGGCTCGACATTCAGCACGCCGACGCGCGATTCGGATCCTTCATCTGCTCGATCGTCAAGACGACGCTCGAAATGGGCATGACGAACCATCTGGATGTGATGGATGGCATCCTGTTCAGCACGATCTGCGATTCCGCTCGCAACCTCTGTTATGTGATGAAGCGCAACTATCCCAACATGTACCTGGACTTCATGCACCTCCCCCACAACCCGGCGCCCGGGTCGGGCGTCGCGCAGTTTCTCGCGGAGGAATACACGCGGGTCAAGAAAGAAATCGAGGCCATGACAGGAAAGACGGCCACCGACGATGAGTTGCGCAAGTCCATCGCTCTCTACAACAAAAATCGGTCGCTGATTCGGGATCTCTATTCACTGCGAAGCGAAAAGCCGGAGGTGCTGCGCACGTCGGAGCTATACGTGCTGATGCGCGTCGGCAATTTTATTCCGGTCGAGACTCACAACCAGTGGCTGACCGAGGCTCTGGAGGAATTGCGCGGGAAGACGGGGAAGCCGCGCGACTCGATCCGCGTCGTGGTGGAGGGATCGTTCTGCGAGCAGCCTCCTCTCGACTTGATCAAGATCATCGAGGACGCGGGGTGCTACGTCGTGGATGACGACTTCATTCTCGGCCGGCGCTGGTTCACCGAGGACGTGCCGGTCGACGGGAATCCGCTTCTCGCGCTGGCGGATAGCTACGTGAATCGTTCCGTATATTCCTCGGTGCGGCACGACTATCGCAAACCGCGGCACAAAGAGCTTGTGAAGAAGGTGCGCAGCCGGAATGCACGGGCCGTCATCATGTTGATCGCCAAGTTCTGCGAGCCGGCGCTCTTTGATTACGTCCTGTTCAAGCGCGAATTGGAGGCGCAGCATATCCCGCATCTGCTCCTGGAATTCGAGGAGAAGGCCTTCACGTTTGAGCGTCTGCGGACCGAGGTGGAGACATTCGTTGAATCGCTGCTGTTTGAGTGAGGACTTATGACCGATAAACCCAAAGCGGAAAAACCGGCGGCCGAAAAAGCGAAATCCGAATATCGCGGCCAGATTCACAAGCGCCAGAGGGAGCTGATGACGCACTGGTACCAGCGCCTCGACGAATCGGCGCGCACCGGAAGCCCAAAGGCTGTTTCGCTGCTGATTTCCGGCGCGTGCGTGGAGCTGGTGGAGGCTTTCGACGCCGTGCCCATCTATCCCGAGGTCAATTCGCTGCAGCTGGCGATCCGGCACGAATCGCTCGAACCGATTCTGTACGCCGAAGAGATCGGGTACGCCACGGACAATTGCGCCTACGTGAAGGCCGATGTCGGAGCGATCATGAAGGGCATCACGCCCATGGGCACGAAGATGCCCAAGCCGGCGCTCGCGCTATGCAATTTCGTCGGCTGCAATGTCTACACGAAATGGTTCGAGCACCTCGCGGAATTTCAGAGCACGCCACTCTACATGCTCGATGTGCCCTTCATGCGGACGGAATCGCCGCGCAAGGAAGACGTCGAGTACGTCGTCCGCCAGCTC
>DATLWP010000059.1:0-3277 GCA_035576265.1 Candidatus Polarisedimenticolia bacterium | reverse complement strand
TTGTAAGCCGGAAGGGCGCTCCCCGGCGGGCCTCGTGAGAATTGCGGGAGAGGCTTCAAGGGGATACAATCGGGCGCGCGGATGGCGCTCTCTTCAGGCACAAAGCTTGGTCCTTACGAAATCCTCTCCCCGCTCGGCGTGGGCGGGATGGGAGAGGTGTATCGCGCGCGCGATACGAAGTTGAATCGCGACGTGGCGCTGAAAGTCTTGCCTGAAATCTTTGCCGCCAATGCCGAGCGCATGGCGCGCTTCCAGCGTGAAGCGCAAGTCCTCGCCTCGCTCAACCACCCCAACATCGCTGCGATTTACGGGCTGGAAGAATCCGGTGCAACGCGGGCTCTCGTCATGGAGCTCGTCGAAGGCGAGACGCTGGCCGATCAGTTGAAGTCGGGTGCGATTCGATCCGACGACGCCCTGCCCGTGGCGAAACAAATCGCCGACGCGCTCGAATATGCCCACGAGCGCGGCATCATCCATCGCGACCTGAAGCCCGCGAACGTCAAAGTCACGCCGGAAGGCACGGTCAAAGTTTTGGATTTCGGATTAGCCAAGGCGCTCGACCCGGGAGCAACTTCGTCACCGACCGGGACCGCGCCGCTGCAGGATTCACCGACGCTCACGGCAGCAGCGACGCAGGCCGGAGTGATTCTCGGCACGGCGGCGTACATGTCGCCCGAGCAGGCACGCGGGAAAACCGTCGACCGGAGGGCCGACATCTGGGCGTTCGGCTGTGTGCTCTACGAAATGCTGACGGGCAAGCGGCCTTTCGAAGGCGAGACGGTGACGGATGTTCTGGCGGCGCTGGTTGTGAAGGAGCCGGACTGGGACGCGTTGCCGACGACGACTTCTGCTTCGATTCAAAAATTGATTCGCCGCTGCCTGACGAAAGATCCGAAACAAAGACTGCGCGACATCGGCGAAGCGCGGATTACCATCGAAGAAACGATTTCGGGGAACGATTCTGTTGCGGCGATTTATGATCGCCGAATTCCAGACGTCGAACGCAGTTCGCCGCTGCAGCGCGCGCTGCCGTGGATTGTCGCGGCAGTCGCGTTGATCCTCGGCCTTGCCGCAGGCTGGTGGTACGGAACTCGCAGCACCCCGGCACCCAAGGAATGGTCGGGCGATCTCCTGCCGGGCCCTTCGATTGCATTCTCGCCGCGTGTTGCCCCCGATGGCCGCCTGGTTGCAATCCAGGCGATGGTGGACAACTTATCGCAAATCGGCGTGTTGGATCCCGCCTCGGGAAACTGGACTCTGCTCACTCGCGACCGCACTCAGGGACTGATCATAAACCTTTCGTGGTCGCGCGACGGATCGAAGATTTATTTCGACCGATTTAATCCTCAGCCGGTCGGCGTCTTCTCCATTCCGGTTCTGGGAGGAGAAGCTCGCGAGCTTCTGAGCAATGCGACGGCTCCTGAAGAGTTGCCCGATAAGAGCATGATTCTTGTGCGCGTCGATCCAGACCGCAGGAATCAGATCTACCACTACTGGCCCGAAACGGGGCAGCTTCAAGCTTTGGGAGCATGGGTGGAGTTCCAGCCTTCAGTCTCATTGCGCCTCTTTCCCGACGGGAAAGAAGCGGTCTACTTCGGATGGGCCAAAGGCGCGCGGGATGCTCCCCACTTGTATGCGCTCGACATTGCCACAGGTAATAGCCGCCGCCTGGCGCCGGATTTGCCGATCACGGTTGCTTCGCAGAATTTCGCGCTCGCGGTCGCGCCAGACGGCCAGTCAGTCCTGTTTGATCTGCCTTCCGGGAATCTGCATCGAATCGTTGCCATTCCGCGTTCAGGTGAAAGCAAATTTCGCACCGTCATAGACCTGACCTCACCGACTTGGCATCTGGACGTTGGGGCGGAGGGAAGCCTCTACGTCGATCAAATCGATCGCCCGCTGCAAATCCTGAAAATTTCTCCTTCGGGAGGAATACCGGACGTCCTGGCCAGCATCGAGTCCTATCCATCCGTGAGCGCCCCAACGGCGGCTGAACTTCCCGACGGACGGCTTGTGCTTTCGATGCTGATTTCCGGCAAGCCCCGGCTGCTGCTGGGCAAGCCGGGAGAAAGTTCTTTCCCGTTGCTGCAAGGCAACACGGATGCGTCGCCACCCGCGGCAAGCTTGGGCAACGGCGAAGTCGCATTTGTGGCGGGAAGCGCGCCCAACACTTCACTGGCGATTGCTTCGGTCAAGGAAGGCCGCATCCTCGCGCAATTTCCCGAAACCAAGGGCAAGACAATTAATTCCGTCGCGGCGTCTCCGGACGGAGCGACTGTTTACTATGTCTCTTCGGGAACCGTCTGGGCCGTCCCGAGTCAGGGCGGGACTCCGCGCAAGATTTGCGACGGCGACGGCGTGGCGGTGGACCCGGGCGGAAACTTCCTGATCGTCAACTTGTTTGAAGCGGAGCGGGTGCGGCTGGAACGGATCCCGCTCTCGGGCGGTTCGCCTCAGCCCATTCAGGTCAAGGGTGATCTCGCCATCAGTCCCGTCCCGCTGGGCGGGACTGCGCTGGATAAACGTGGCCGGCTTCTGGTCAGCGTGGCGCCCAGTGATTCCTGGTTCTTCGGACTCGGAATCCTGAACGTCGCATCCGGAACACTGACGCGCATACCTTCGACATATACGGGGGATGTGGCAATAGCGGGGTGGACAGACGACGGACAAATCCTGGTATCGAGCTCTCCACTTGGCGCCCACATCTGGCGCTTCCGGCCCGTGACGAGTGAAAAATAATGACCCTTTCGACAGGCACAAAACTCGGGCCTTATGAAATTCTCTCCCCGCTCGGCGTGGGCGGGATGGGTGAGGTGTATCGCGCGCGCGACACGCGCCTGGAGCGCGACGTCGCCATTAAGATCCTGCCGGAATCCTTCGCGAGCGACCCGGATCGCGTTCGCCGTTTCGAGCAGGAAGCGCGCGCAGCCAGCCAGCTTAATCATCCCAATATTGTTGTGGTGCACGACTTCGGAACTCACGAGGGCTCACTCTACGTCGTGCAGGAGTTGCTGGAAGGCGAAACGCTTGGCGCGCGCCTGCAAAGCGGGCCACTTTCATTGCGCAAAGCGGTTGAGTACGCGCGCGAGATCGCGCGCGGCTTGGCCGCAGCGCACGAAAAGGCAATCGTTCACCGCGACCTGAAGCCGGAAAACATTTTCCTGACCTCGGACGGGCGCGTAAAAATCCTAGACTTCGGACTTGCCAAGCTCGTCGGGGACGATTCGGCGGCGGGCGACATTTCCGATGCACCCACGGCGACCTTGAAAACCCGACC
>DATLWP010000058.1:0-17318 GCA_035576265.1 Candidatus Polarisedimenticolia bacterium | reverse complement strand
TCGCGCGCGGCAAACCCGTCGCCGCAGTCGTCCTGCTCGGCACGGATGCATACTTGCGCGACATGTGCCGCACAAAGATCATCGAAGCGTGCGTTCCAGAGGGCGCGCGCGACTGGGCCGTGGCGCGCCTCTCCGCCCGAGAAACCGGCTGGGACGAAATCCTGGGCCGCGCGCAGACATTGCCGATGCTCGCCCCGCGCCAAGTGATCCTGGTCGAAGACGCCGAATCGGTGGAAAGGCTCGGCGATGAATCCCGCGAGGAAATCGTCGAAGCGCTCGAGCAATATTTCGAATCGCCCGCGCCGTTCACGCTCCTGCTTCTCGAGGCTCCTGCTCTCGACGGGCGCCAGCGGTTCCGCAAACTGCTTAACGAGAAAGCCCTGGTCGTGGAACTCACCATCGGCCGGGAGTCCGCCGCCGCGCTTGCCGCGCAGATGGCCAAGGACCTGGGCGCGGAGCTCGACCGCGAGGCCGCCGCACTGCTCGCGGACATCCTGGATGGCGAGCCCGCGCGGATGCACATCGAACTCGAAAAGCTGGCCGCATACGTCCAGGGCGCGCCGGGCGGCGGCCGCATCAAAGCGGCTGATGTCGAGACCCTTGTGGTGGCGGCGCGTAAAAATTCCGTATGGCAGCTCGCCGAGATACTGGCCGGCCGCAAACGCGACGCCGCGCTCGCGTTTCTCGACAATCTTCTGCGCGAGGGCGAGCCCCCTCCCGCGATCGTGGGCGCGCTCGCCTGGATGTACCGCAAGCTGATCGAAGCGCGCGACCTGCCCGCGCATATAAGGGGCTTTCAAGCCGCGCGGCAGCTCGGCATGCGCCCGGACGCCGCGGAAACGGCCGTGCGGCAAGCGCACCGCATTCCAAAAAAGGAACTGCTCGCAGGTCTCGCCGCGCTCGCCGAAGCCGATAGCCAGTTGAAGTTGTCGAATCCAAATCCGCGCGCGCTGATGGAATTCCTCGTTGCGCGCCTGACGATGACACCCGCATCTGCGCGCTGAGGGAACTCGCGCGCCGGATCACGCGGCCAGTAAACTGGGCATGCTAATTGAGTAGTTTGGATGTCGTGCTTTTCTCATGCAGGTTCTTGGGAGTGTATTCGCCGATCGGGCCGCTGCGCTCCCATTTCCTAAACGTCACCAGGTCGGGGTGCTCGCGTATGAGCGTCTCGGCAACATGACAATTCCAGCAGACGGGCAGGCACCCGGCCAGCGCCTCCGGCAGCTTTTCTGGCGGGAGATCGTCCCACTCAACGGTCTTCCGTTCCGCATCGACCAGAGCGGGCCTTTGATCGAGATGGCTGAGTGGTTCGATCGGTTTGTGACAGTACACGCACTCCTTCCCTTCGTACCAGCGTGTGGCGACGGACCATACCCGGTGTCCCACGGGATCCGCTTCGATCTCGCACAGACAGTCCTGCCCGCAATCGCGGCGCTCGGGCCAGCGCGAACAATCGCCCAACTCGACATGGGGCCGGCCCACAAGAGATTCAGCGGCGGCGCGTCCAACGGCGATCTTGACTGCCGCCGGTTTGCGATTTTCCGGGCAGGTGACCAGCATCGTCCCGCGAAATCTCAGAATGGGAAGAATGCGGTAAATCACATACGCCGTAGCCAACGCGAGCAATCCAAACAGAAGATAGCTTGCCCCGGTCATAAGGACCTCCTTGCCGGGCCCCGGTCTTGCCGACGAGGCACCGGCGCATACCCCCTTGTAAGCAAAGTCTCTTGCCGATGCAAGAAGGGTTTCAGTGACGGCCGTCACCGATCCCGCATACAGGAGATTCGAACCGGCGGTGAGTGCAGCGCCTGAGCTGACGGTCGTTGCCTCTCGAGGTGGGCGGAAGGGGCTGATGCCCGGGTTCGCGGCGAAAGAAAAGGCGCCCCGAATTCTCGGAGCGCCTCGTCAAATCAGGTATCGGATTCGGCTTACGCCTTCTTCGCTTTCAACACATTCAAGGCGAGCATCAAACGCGACTTGTAACGGTTGGCGGTATTCTCTGAAAGCGTGCGCTTGCGGATGGCCTTGTCGATTTCGGAAAAGGTAGGCGGGGCGAGCTTTTCGGCTCCCGCGATGTCGCCGGCAGCCAGCGCCGCGCGCATCCTGCGCATCGCAGTGCGCACGCGCGTGCGGTTCATGCGATTGACCGCCGCGCGCCTCTCGGACTGGCGAATGTTCTTCAACACCGACTTCGACTTCTTTTTGTGCTTTACGGGCGTGCCCTGAGCCATTCAGTGCTCCTTAGTGTTCGATCTCGAATTTAGCAGAATAGCCGACGCGTGCGCCGGTGTCAATTTGCGCTGCTCCACTCGCAAGGTAGCCGCGCTGCCGCCATTCGGTCCACTGCCTTGCAAAAGCGGGCCGGACGCCTTACGCTCGATGTTCCGCCGCCGCGACGCGGGCGACACGATGCCGAATGCAAAGACAAAAGCCGCCGAAGCAGCCGCTGGCTGCCTCTACGTAGTCGCAACGCCCATCGGCAATCTCGAGGACATCACGCTGCGCGCCCTGCGCGTTCTGAAGGAAGCCGACCTGATCGCCTGCGAGGACACGCGGCACACACTCAAGCTGCTCTCGCACTTCGAGATCGCGAAGCGCCTGGTGAGCTACCACGAGCACAACGAAATGACCCGCGCGCCGGAAATCGTGATCGAACTCGAGCAGGGCGCGCACGTCGCGCTCGTGAGCGACGCCGGCACTCCCACCATCTCCGATCCCGGGTATCGCCTGGTCCACCTCTGCCTGCGGCACGGCATCCGCGTGGTCCCCGTGCCGGGCGCTTCGGCTTTCCTGGCCGCCCTGTCGGCTTCGGGATTGCCCATCGACGAATTCGTGTTCGCCGGGTTTCTGCCCGCGCGACCCACGGCGCGGCGCAAAGCGCTGCGCGCGCTCGGGACGGAGCCGCGCACGCTTGCTCTCTACGAAGCGCCGCATCGCCTGCTCGACACTCTGGAGGATGCGTTGGAAATCCTCGGGAATCGACCCGCCGTGGTCGCGCGTGAAATCACGAAGGCCTACGAGGAATTCTTGCGCGGCCATCTCGAAGATCTGGTCGCCGCCGCGCGCAAGAAACCTCCGCGCGGGGAAATCACGCTGCTGATCGGCCCACCGGATGGCGAAGCGCAGCATTTCACGACCGAGGCGGCGATGGCAAGCTCGGTGCCGCTGGCGCGCCGCGTGGGCCAAATCATGGCCGAGCGCGGCACGGATCGCAAAACCGCACTCAAGCAGGCGGCGCGCGAGCGCGGCCTCACGCGCCGCGAAGCCTACAAGCAGCTCCTCGTCACCCGCGACGAGTAGTCACCGCGGGATCGCCTGCTTCCCCCAGCGCTTCGACGAAAGATTGCTGAGCGCCATCCGAGCGGACTACAATCCAGGCCGCCTGCCCATCGGAGGATCGACGATGAAGAACTCGCTCTTGATACTGTCGCTTTTCCTCTTGGCGCCGCCACTGCTCGCCCAGGGCGCTCCGCCGCAATCTGCTGCCGACCAGCCCTACACCGTGGAGTACTACTACACCGTGCAGTGGGGACATCAGCAGGAGTTCCTTCAGCTTTTTTTGAAGAATCACTATCCGCTGCTCAAGAAACAAGTCGAGAGCGGCCGCATGCTTTCCGTGAAAATCGAAACGCCCGCCAACCACATGACCGAGGATGCTCGCTGGGATTATCGCGTCACGATCCGATACAAGAACTCGACTGTGGCGACCACCGCCAATCCAGAGGAGGAAGCGCTCATCGAGCAGCTCTGGCCCGATCAGGAGACTTTCAAACGCGAGGAACAGCGACGGTTCGAGATCTTGGTGGCCCACTGGGATCTGCCCGTCACGGACATAACGCCCTCGCAGAAATAGCCGCCCAGGCGGCGATCCTCGAAAGGGTCGAGCCGCCGCAGCCCAGCCGCTCACATTTTTCGAAATTTCAGTCTGCCGAAGAAGTGGCCGCGCGCTCGAAGAAACCGTCGACATGCTCAAGGATTTCGGCAGCCGTGCGCGAGCGATGCACAACCTGCCTCAGTTCGGCGCCATTGCGCACTCCGTGGGTAAACATCGTGGCGAATTGCTTCATTTTGCCGATGGCATCGGGCATTTCCGCGTGGATGAGGCTGCGAAAATATCCCGAGACGAGATGATAGCGGTCCATCAGGGTAGGCGCGTGATAGCGCCCGATGGAAGCGTAATCCGCGATCTGGCACAAAATCCATGGATTCGAAGATGCGGCGCGGCCGATCATCACCGCGTCGCAGCCGGTTTCCACTACCATGCGCACGGCGTCTTCCGGCGCGCGAATATCGCCGTTGCCGATCACGGGAATGCGTACGGCTTGCTTTACCTCGCGGATGATGCGCCAGTCGGCCGAGCCGGAGTAGCCCTGCATGCGGGTGCGCGGATGAACCGCGATCGCCTCGACTCCGGCCTGTTCGGCCATTCGCGCCACGTCCACGGCGACAATGTTGTTTTCGTCCCAGCCGGAGCGAATCTTGATCGTCAGCGGGATACGCACGGCGGCGCGCACCGCGCGGAGGATTTTTTCGAGCTGTAGCAGATCGCGCAGCAGGCCCGACCCGCCACATTTGACGACTTTCTTCACCGGGCAGCCCAGGTTGATGTCCGCCTGATCAAAGCCGAGATCTTCGATGAGTCCCGCGGCCGAGGCCATCACATCCGGATCGGCGCCGAAAATCTGAGCGGCGATGGGATGCTCGTCCTCGGAGAAGTAGAGGTAGCGGAGGGTGCGCGCCGATTTGCGGGTGAGGCCTTCGGCGCTGGTGAATTCGGTCATCAGCAAACCGCAGCCGCCGAGCGAGCGGATCACGCGGCGGAAGACCGTATCGGTCACGCCGGCCATCGGCGCTAGGATCGTCGCCGGGCGAATGACCAAATCGCGAATTTTGAGTTCCGTCGGGACCATAAGAAGCGGGCCGGCCAGAGACCGGCCCTAAGCAGTTGTACTCCTGCGCCGCTGTCCGGAATCAACCGGAGCGGCGGCGTCATCATCGCGCGAAAGCGAAACGGCGGGCGTCGGTGCATCCTCAACGGCTGCCGGTCTAGCGCCAAGCTGCGCGAGCAAAATCTCCTTCGAGCCTCCGAAAAAATTCTCGACCACTTGGGCGAGCGCGTGCGCGCGCGCTTCCTCCGCGCTGAGCCTCGGGCGGTAGACGTAAGCGCGCCCGGCCTTCCGGCGCTCGACCACGCCCTTGCGAGCCAGCCGGTCCATGATTGTCATGATCGTCGTGTACGCGCGCGCGCGACGCTCAGCCAGCCGATCGCGAATTTCCCTGACGGTGCCCTCTCCCATCGGCCAGAGCGTATTCATGCAATCGAGTTCGAGCGGCGCCAGCTCAAGCAGCGAGCGGCGCGGCGAATCTGTTCGTTCGTTCACGGCCTTATCCCACATTCCCACAGTGGCGCAGCACGATCATCCCCTTCGCGGAGCGGCCTTCGAAGCTGGAGCGGCGGTCGCTCGTCCCACGGCAGCTTGCGGAGGCTTGGCGCCGCCAGCGGTTTCCTCGCCGGAAAGATACTTGTCCTTGAGAAGCAGGGCGCGGCGCAACGATGGGTTGCGCTCGCTCCATAGCTCCGCTCCCGGCCCTGCGGATGTCGCCTCAAGCGAGGCGCGCATCGCGGCCATCTTCGAATCCAGATCGTCGACGAAATGCAGCACCACGGCTTCCGGGAACTGCGGCAGCGACGGCGAGCCGAATTCGTGGGAGCCGTGATGGCTCAGGATCAAATGCTCCACGAGCACCGCGAGCGGGGCGGGAAATCCCGGAATGGCCCGGCACTTTTCCTGAACCAGCGTGACGCCAATCATGATGTGGCCGAGCAGGCGTCCTTCATCCGAGTAACTGATTTCCCGAGCGTACTGGAGTTCGTCCAGCTTCCCGATGTCGTGCAGAACGACGCCCGTGAGAAGCAGGTCGCGATCGAGATCGGGGTAATGCGCGGTGACGACCTCCGCCAGGCCGATGAGGCTGGCGATGTGCTCGATCAGACCGCCGAGGTAGGCGTGGTGCATGGTCATGGCGGCCGGTGCTCGCTTGAGACGCGGGGCGATGGCAGGATCCTCCACCACGCTCGCGAGCAACTGTCTGAGCCAGGGATTCTTCATCCCGGCGATGGCTGCGCGCAGGTCGGCGTAGAGCTTTTCGACGTCGTATTTCGTGTGCGGGAGAAAATCGCCGAGGTCGTAATCGCGCTCGGCGGCCGGGATGATCTGCTCGAGCGTCAATTCCTTCCGACCGTTGTAAAGCTTCACGCGGCCGCGAATCTGGACGACGTCGCCGCGCTCGAACGTCTCCGCCAGCGCGGCGTAATTGTCCCACATTTTCGCGGAGATCGTGCCGGTGCGGTCGGCAAGCTCGAGCTGCAGCCAGGAAGTGCCGGTACGGACGGAAGTGCGGATCTCTTTTTCGCGGACGAGAAACGGCGACGAAACTGTCTGGCCGTCCGCAAGGTCGGAAATGAATTGGGACTTCACGAGCCGCCGACTTTGGGCAGCGGCAGCTTCTTGCCCTTCTTCTTCCCCGGCGTATCGGGCGTCGGCGCCACTTCTTGAATCACCGTCGCACCCGGAACGGCTGCGGTATCCGTGTATCCCGGCTTCACCTTGACGTAACTCTCCTCGCGCAACTGCGCGAGATAATTGCGCATCGCCGGTTCCATTTTCTGCTGGTACAGATGGTTCATAATTTCGTTTTCGACCTTGTCGAGCGGCTGCAACCCAGCGTGGTAGTGATTGACCACCTTCAGAATTTCGAAGCCGGTCTTCGTCTGGATCACATCGGTGATTTGGCCCTTCTCCAACGAAAAGACGGCATCTTCGAGCAGCTTGGCAAGCTGCCCGCGCTCGAACACCCCCAGATCCCCGCCGTCCTTCGCCGTCGAGCCTCCCGAGAAGCGCCTCGCGAGCTCGGCGAAATCTTCGCCCTTCTCCACGCGGTTGCGCAGATCTTCGGCTCGAGCGCGAACCGCCGCCATCTCTTCGGGAGTCTTGCCTTCGGTGCTCAGGAAAATCTCCGCCAGCGCCACTTCCTCCGGGCGGACGAACGCCTGCTGATGCGCGTCGTAGTACTGCTTCACTTCGTCGTTGGTGATGTCCATTCGGCCGCCTACTTCGCGGCGGATCACTTCCTGCGTCATCAGACTGTCACGAAGCTGCGAGCGGTAGTCCTCCCAGGCAATTCCCTGCGCTTCGACGGCCTTCTGGAGGGCCTCCATGCTGGGGAGGTTGTTTTGCTTGCGCACCTCGTCGAGCCGCTTGATCAGATCGGTCTCGACCGAGATGTCCATATCCTTGGCGCGCTCGATCAGAAGCTGCTGGTCGATCATGTCGCGCAGCAGGTTCGTCTCGCGCTTCTTCAACATCTCCTGAATCTTGTCCGGAGGGCAGTTGGGGCAGTCTTGTTCGACCTCCTGCGGCAAGGCCCGCGAAGCCTTTTGATACTCGGAGAGAGTGACGATGCGATTATTCACGCGGGCGATGATCTCCTCGACCACGGCGCCCTTCGATTGGGCGCGGGAGACTGCGGGGGCCGCGAGAAGAAGGGCGCCGCCGGTGAGTGCCAAGAGCCTGGAAGAAAGAAGGTTTTTCATAAGGGTTCTCCCGGGAATTCTATCCCTACGATTGTAGTTGCATCAACACGTTTCTCACGGCGTCCATGGGCCCGCCTTTCGCGCTCTTCCACGCAAACCACAGCACGCCCGTGGGATCAAGACGCAGGTCCCGGCGCTTGCGGATCAGTTTGACGAGCTGCTCGGGACCGAGAGGCGTGTCGTCATAAAACTTGACGGCAATTTGATCGCCGCGGCGGTCGATCGAGGCGACCAGCAACTTTTCCGCGAGCGCTTTCAAGACCGAGTAGTCAAGCAGGTTTGCGATCGCGGGCGGCAGCGGGCCGAACCGGTCCGCGAGCTCGCGGCGAACCTCTTCGCGCTCGGCGTCGGACGAGATGCCGGCGATTCGTTTGTAAATGCGCAGACGCAAATTTTCGCTCTCGATGTATTCGGGTGGGATGCGAATTTCCTGCCCCAGATTGAGAGTGGCACGGCGCTCCGGAGCGATCGCTTCCCCCTTCCGTTCGGCAACCGCGCGTTCCATCATCTGGCAGTACAGATCGAAGCCGACTGCCTCGATGTGGCCGTGCTGCTCACGGCCGAGGAGATTGCCTGCCCCGCGCAGTTCGAGATCGAGCGCGGCAATCCGGAAGCCGGCGCCGAGGTCGCTGAACTCTTTGAGCGCCGCCAGCCTCTGCTTCGCGATGGGGGTCAACGGTGCATCCGGGGGGACAAGCAAGTACGCGTAGGCGCGCTGATTCGATCGGCCGACACGGCCGCGAAGCTGGTACAGCTCGGAAAGACCCATGCGGTCGGCCCGGTTGATGATGATCGTGTTGGCGCGAGGGATATCGAGACCGTTTTCGACGATCGTCGTAGAGACGAGAATGTCGGCTTCGTGGCGGATGAATTTCAGCATCACTTTTTCGAGTTCGGCCTCGCGCATTTGGCCGTGCCCCACGACGACACGCGCGCGGGGCACGAGGCGCTGCACCATGGTCGCGAGCGAGGCGATCGATTCCACGCGGTTGTGGACGACGAAGACCTGGCCTCCACGCGCGAGTTCCTCCTCAATCACGCGCGTCACCAGCGTTTCACTGAACGGCGCCACCGTGGTTTGAATGGCGAGGCGGTCTTTCGGCGGCGTTTCGATCAGGCTCATGTCGCGCAGGCCCACGAGCGACATATGGAGCGTGCGCGGAATCGGAGTGGCCGACATGGTGAGCACGTCCACATTCTTGCGCATTTCCTTCAATCGCTCTTTGTGCGCGACGCCAAAGCGCTGCTCTTCGTCCACGATGAGGAGGCCAAGATCGTGAAATTTCACGTCACGGGAAAGAACGCGGTGGGTGCCGATGACGAGATCCACTTTCCCGGCTTCAATCTCCTCAAGAACTCGCTTCTGCTCCTTCTCGCTGCGAAAGCGGCTGAGCATCTCGATGCGCACGGGAAACGCCGCAAAACGCCGGCGAAACGTCTCGAAATGCTGGAAGGCCAGCACCGTGGTCGGCGCGAGCACGGCAACCTGCTTTGAATCGGCCACCGCCTTGAAGGCCGCGCGCATGGCGACCTCCGTTTTGCCGTAGCCCACATCGCCGCAGAGCAGCCGGTCCATCGGCAGCGGCGATTCCATGTCGCGCTTGACTTCTTCGATGGCGCGCTGCTGGTCCGGAGTTTCCTGGAATTCGAAAGCATCCTCGAATTCGCGCTGCCAGTTCGAATCCGCGGGAAAGGCGTGGCCCGGCGCCGTCTTGCGGTCGGCGTAGAGCGCGAGGAGCTGCTCCGCCATGTCGCTGACGGACTTGCGCACGCGCGTCTTGCGCGCTTCCCAGACGGTGGTGCCCAAGCGGTCGAGCGCGGGAGGCGCGCCTCCGAGCGCCTGATATTTCTGCACCAGGTCGAGCCGAGCCAGCGGAACATACAGCTTTGCCTCGCCGGCATAGCGCAGGAGCATGAACTCGCCGCTCGCTCCGTCGACGGCGACCTGCCGCAGGCCCTCAAACTGCCCGATGCCGTGGTCCACGTGGACAACGAAATCACCGGGGCGAAGATCGGAAAAATCGCTGAAAAAGCTGGCCGTTTTCGGCCTCGAGCGCGGACGCTCGGGCGCCGGAAGAGTCTCAAAGAGGTCGGCGTTGCCGTAAACGACGAGCTGCGCTTCCGGAAACGCCACGCCTTCGGAAAGCGGCGCCTTGACCAGCACCATCGCGGGCACGCTCCCGCCCGTGCCCTCTTCGGCGAGGCGCGTGACTGTGACGTTTTCTTCGAGTTCTCCCACGCGGTACGGCAATTCGTATTCGTGGCAGATGTCGGCGAAGCGCTCGAGTTCGCCCGTGTTGGCCGCCGATACCACCACCTGCTCGCCCGCGCCGAGGCGGCCGCGCACTTCGGCCATGAAGGCGGCGACGTTGCCGTGGTAGCGCGTGGTGAGCTGCGTTTGTAGAGCCAATGGCGCGGTGCCCTCGTGTGTCACGGACAGGCGCTCGATGGACAGCCGTGGGAAAAGGTCGCAAGCGAGCGACCATTCCTCGTCGCTCAGAACGTAGCGGCTGGGAGGCTCGGCGCGCGGATCTTCGGATTCTTCAAGAGCGTCGTCCAAGAGCGCGCGGTATTTTTTCACCGCATCGTCCAGCAGGGAAGGTTCGTCCAAGATCACGACCGGATCGGCGGCGAGATCGAACAGCACCGCATTGCGTTCTTCGCGGGGGATTTCGCGAAATTCCCAGCCCGGGTAGAAACCGGCAGGCGCGCTGTCGTCCTCCCGGCCGGACGCCGACCCAACCAACTGCCGCTCGAGAACCTCAGCGCCGCGGAGAAATTCGCTGAGGGGCAAAAGCGTCGCGCGCTCGACGGGATTCGTGGACCGCTGCGTGTTGGGATCGAACGCGCGGATCGATTCGATCGTGTCGCCCAGCAGCTCGATGCGGACGGGCTGGGGGGTTTCGGGTGAGAAGACGTCGATGATGCCGCCCCGAACCGCATACTGCCCCGGCATCTCGCAGGTCTCGTGCTTTTCGTAACCGGCCTGCGCTAGGAAGCCGATGAGATCCTCATGCGGAATGGATTCGTCACGCGCGATGGCGCGAGCAAGCCCGCCATAGAACTGCGGCTCGCGCATTCGCGACAACGCCGCCTCGATCGGCGCGACGAGCAGATCGGCCTCGCCCGTCGCGAGGCGCCAGAGCGCCACGGCGCGAGCCTCGGAAATTTCACCGTGCGGCGATCGCTTTTCGTACGGCAGGACGTCGTGCGCCGGCAGATGAACCACGCGGTGTGGGGGCTTGTTCGCGACGGCGCGGTAAAACCAGCGCAGGGGCTCGAGGAGCGCTTCGGCACGGCGGTCCGACTCGACGATCAGGACGGCGGGACGGCCAAGCTCCGCGGAGATCAGCGGGACAAGAAGCGCCTTGGCCGAATCGGTGAGACCCGTGAGGCGCACCTCGCCCACGTTGCGGCGAAGCATCTCGCAGGCCTCGTCGACAGCCGGCCGACGAGCGATACGCGCAAGAAGCTCGGATACGAGGGGGAGGATCATGCGTGAAGTTCTGCGATGCGTTCGACGAGACGCGCGGTGGAATAGCCCGGCTCGAGCGGCACGCGCACAACTTTGCACCCTATGGCTTCCAGCGCCTTGTCATCTGAGGAGATTGTCTTCTCGGCGCCTGCGGCGGCGCCTCGGACAACTACGTCGGGCCGGAGGCGCGCGAGCAATTCGCGGAGCGAAGGGTCGTCGAATTCGATGACGTAATCAACGGAGGCAAGCGCGGCGAGGATTTCTGCGCGCTCCGCGGCCGGCGTGATTGGGCGCGGCGGGGTGTGTCTCTTCGGCCTCTGCTGGGATCGAGCCTTCTGGTTCGCGGATGCCCGAACGCTTGCGTCGCTTTGGACGGCAACGACGAGAACATCGCCGAGGGCGCGCGCCTGTTCGAGCAGGCGAATGTGACCGGGATGGAGCAGGTCGAAACAGCCGGTTACGCACACCACTCCCCGGCGGTGGCGATTCCACTCGCCCCGGTGCTGAATCAGCTCACTTTGCGAGACGACCTGTCCCAAACTTGTGTCCCTCGGCCCATCCCACACGGAACGGCCGAGGAGCTAATTCTACCACGCACATCGTGCGCTCACCGGGAAGGGCCATGAAGCGCTGCTAGATTGTACTCGCCGCGCTGCGCGGTTCATTCGGCACTACGGCTCGAATTTCGGTTTGCGCGCGGGCGCCTGCTCCGTGCTCGCAGGCGCGAAGATGCTGATCGTGGTCTTGGCGGTATAACCCGGCAGGGTTTTCCGCCCTTTTGTACATCGCCGCAGGTGCGTGACGCCGCCGGCGTGGCTGCACGGTGGCCGCCGCGCTATTTGGTGTTATACTCGCCGCCTGGCTTATCGCAGCAGTATTTCCGCTGAATTGATTCCAGGAAAAATCGGGACCTGACAGGAACGATGAAGGACATCGCAATTGTCGGAGGAGGGCCCGCCGGTGCGCTGTGCGGCGAGCGGCTGGCCAGCCAGGGTTTCCACGTCACAATTTTCGACGAGCACCTCGCTTGGGAAAAGCCTTGCGGCGGCGGGCTGACTCACAAAGCGATCGAGGCCTATCCTTTCCTGCTGGATGGGTCCCACCCCAAGAAAATCGTTCGCACGGCGGAATTGATCTCCGGCGGCGGGCACCGCGCTCGATTCGAAATGAGCCATCCCATCGTAATTTACGCGCGCAAGGTGCTCAACGGACTGCTCCTCGACCGCGCCGTGGCCGCGGGTTGCACCGCCGTCCGCTCGCGCGTCACGAGCGTGAATACGGAAGGCAGCCAGGTGCGCCTGATGGCCGGCGGCGAAGAGCGCCAGTCGGACTTCGTGGTGCTCGCGGCGGGCGCGCGCAACCAATTGCTGCCTGGAACCACGGCGCTCGGAAAACAGGACCTCGAAGTGACGCTCGGTTATTTCGTGCCCACCGAAGAAGACATCATCAAGGTGAAATTCCTGAAGAAGTTCGAGGGCTATTTGTGGTCGTTTCCGCGCGCCGACCATCTTTCGGTAGGCATATGCGCGAAGATGGGACAGACCTCAAGCCAGCAACTGCATCGGCACCTAGACGAATTCGTGCAGGAGGAAAAGATTCCGATCGGCGGCGCGCGCTTCTATAGCCACGTGCTGCCGTCGCCGCGCGCGCAGACGATTCGCGGGCGTCGCATCGCAGGCAGAAACTGGGCGATGGCGGGCGACGCGGCCGCGTGCGTCGATCCGATCACGGGTGAAGGACTTTACTACGCGCTGCGTTCGGGCGACCTGCTGGCGCAGGCGCTGATTGATGGCCAGCCGCAAGCGTATCCCGAGCGGCTGCGCGCCGCTTTTTCGGCGGACCTGGAATTCGCCGCGCACATCGCCCGAAAAATCTTCCGCGGAAATTTTCTGGGCGGCGCGATCACCACGCGCATGGTGCAACTGCTGAACTACTCGCCGGCCTTCCGCGAGCTGATTCGCGACGTCTTCAGCGGCTCGCAGGATTATCGCAGCCTGAAGCGCCGGCTCTGGGATCAGTTCGGCATCACGCTCGCCGAGTTCGCGCGCAGTTTCTTCAATCCACTTGCGGGCACGCCCGTACCGCGGCAGGCCGCCCGCCGCGATTCCTTGCCATGAAGCAGAAGAAGGCCGGGCGCCGGGTCGCTCCCTCCCGGCGCGCAGCGAAAGTTGCGCAGCATCCCGTTCCCCAGGCGGGAGCGGCGCCACACGAGCAGCGGCCTCGGATCGGTCTCGAAGCCAGCGTAGAAAGGGTTGTGCCGCACGCGTGGACGGTCCAGGCCGTCAACGCGCGCTACCCCGCGGTGCTTTCCACTCCCGCCATGATCGGAATGATGGAACACGCGACGGCCATCGCCGTCGAGCCGGATTTGCCGCCCGGCGCCATTACAGTGGGCACGCGAATTGAAGTGGATCACCTAAAGGCAGTGCCGGACGGAGCCACGATCCGAGCATCCGCAAAGCTGGTTAAACACGAAGGCCGTTTCCTCGTGTTCGACGTCGAGGCGCGCTCGGGCCAGCATGTGATCGGGCGCGGGCGCGTGTTCCGCGCCATCGTGGAGCCGGATCTGCACGGCGCCAAAGCTCGCAGCCGCGTCCAGCAATAAGACGCGTCCGCCGTAATTTCAAGAGCGGGCCGCGGGCCTCTACTTCTTCTCCGATATCTTCACGGAAGCACGCGTGGTTTCCCAATCGAGACGCAGCGTGCAGCCGTCGCCTTCCCGGTCGAATGCGATCGTAAAATCCTCGACCGGTGAAGGAAGCTTGGATACCTTCATGGGCACGCGCGCGAAGTCGTCGGACTCACCCGGATAGGGGATGCCCCACTCGCCGGTTTGCTTGCTGATGATCAGGGTCCACGCATCGGGCTTCGGAATGGCGAAGAGCGTGTAGTTCCCGGCGGGCACTTCCTTGCCGCCGACGATCAGGCCCGTGTTGGTGACGAACGTGGTGGCTTCGTTCGCGCCCACGCGCCACACTTCTCCGTACGGCACGAGCCCGCCATAAATCTTGCGGCCGCGCATCCGCGGGCTGGAATAGTCCACGTGGATCGTCTTGCCGCCAGCCAGGCTGCAGTCGGCTTTCGCCGCCGGACTCAGTCGCTGGCCTCCCATTCCCATTTGCGCCCGGCTGGATGTGGCAGATACAGCCAGCGCGAGTAGTAAGACGCCAAAAGATACGGACACGCTTTTCATGTGCGCTCCTCGCGATTGAACTGGGGTCCCGATTCCTTAGACGCATCCGGCGGGAAATTCGATACCTGGATATGCCTATTCGTTTGGAGAGGCCGGCGCTGCGGCCGCAGCCGCGGGCTTCGCTGGAAAGGCGACTCGAGCGCTGATGTTCAGCAGGCCGTCGAGACCGAGATTCGGATACAGGTTTTTCATTTTCGCCAGAAACGCATCCGCGGTTTTCGACGATGCCTGCGCTTCATCGGAATCCCGCATGTATTTCTTCATGAACGCCAGGACCGAGGCGTCGTTTGGCGCGCCGGCGACCTCATGCCCGGGAACGACGATCTCGGGCTTGAGCGCCGCGATTTGATCCACGGTGTGCATCCACTCCTTCTTTTGAGCGGGCGCCATCGGCGCGTAGACAAAATGAACGCCGCTGAAAAGCGTGTCGCCTCCCACCACGGCCTTGAGAGACGGTATCCAAACGAACGAGTTGTCCCCCGCGCTGTCGCCCTGCAGCGGACCGAAGATCTGCAAAGTGTCGCCTTCCAGCGTCAGCGTATTTCCCTCGAGCGCGTCCGGAATGATCGGCCGGGACGGGATGTCGTCGCCGTACTGGGGCTTCCAGGCCTTCACGCGGTTTTCCCAGCTTGCCTTGATTCCTTCGACGCACTTCGGCAATGCCACGAACCTCGCATTCGGAAAGGCTTGCCGGATTACGACGAGCCCAAAGTAGTGGTCGGGATGCGGATGCGTGACGTAAACCGTCGTCAGGTTCTTCCTGCTCTCGAGAATGGCCGCCACCAAGCGGTGCGCGTCGCTCAGCCGGAACTGAGCGTCGATCAGGATCGCGTCTTTCTCGCCGTAGATCAGCGTCGAATTGACGGCCACGCCTTCGGGCGGCGACGTAATCACCTTCAGGTGCAGCTTCGGCGCCGCCGCCGCGGAACTTGCGGCGAACAGGACCAGGCCCGCCATCCACAGGTTGGTCTTCATTCCGCCCCCTTCGTGCGGCCCGTCGGTAGCCGCATCCTAACGCGGCGGTTGCGAACCCGCCGGGTTCCCCGCGTTTGCCTACGGCTTCGCCGCGCCGCCGATGAAGTTTGCGACGTTGTTCTTCAGTTTCGGTAGCTCTTCCTCGTTCAAGTAGATCATGTGACCCGAATCGTAATAATCGAGATGGATGCGGCTGCGCATCGTCGCCGGCAGACCCAGATGGTCCATCGTGTACTCGGTGGCGAAGAAGGGAGTCGCCAGGTCGAAGAAACCATTCTCGATCTCCACCTGCAAGCTTGGGTTCGAGCGGAAGGCGTTCACGAGGTCATCGTTGACGCTCGGCACGCCGGGGCCGCCATCCGGGCCGGCGTTGTGCTTCCAATCCCAGTGCCGGTTCACTTCGTAGCTCAGCGTCTCGTAGGTCAGCTCCGAACTGAACTTCAGTTCCTCGCGCAAGTATTCGTTGATGGCCGCTGTGAATGCCCCGTTCACGGCGATGTACGACGGATCGTATTCGGCGTGCTCCGTGAGCAGATCGTACGTGGGCCCGGAGTAGCGGGCATCGTACCGCCCCACGGTCAGCTTGCGGCTTCTCTCAAGCTCTGCTTCGAATTGAGAGAGCCGGACGCGGAGGTTGGCGTTGATCAGATATTCCTCGCTGAGGCCGGTGAATGCCGACAGTTTCTTGGCAACCTCCGCCTTTTCCGCATCGCCGAGGCTCGCCCCCTTCATCAGCGCCGCGGCATACTCGGTCGCAGCGAAAGCGCGCGCCTCTTTCAGAAAAGCGTTCAAGTCGTCCGGGCGGTTCTTCAGTGTTTTGTAATACCACGCGGATGCCGCGTAGCTGGGCACGTAAAAGATGTACGGCATGTCGTCCGCGGTGTAGAACTCGAGCGTATTTATGTTGAGCACGCTCGATATCAGCACGATCCCATTGATGTACATCCCGTCATGCGACTGAAGATAGTTGGCCAGCGCCACCGAGCGGAACGTCCCATAGCTCTCGCCGATCAGAAACTTCGGCGAGTTCCAGCGGTTGTTCCGGTTGACCCAGATTCCGAGGAACTGCGCCAGCGATTTCATGTCTTGATCGACTCCCCAGAAATCCTTGTTCTGTCCTTTGCCTACGGCGCGGCTGAAGCCGGTGCCCACCGGATCGATGAATACCAGATCGGCCTTGTCGAGAAGACAGTTCGCGTTGTCCACCACTTGATAGGGCGCGGGCCCGGTGGGCGCGGCGTTCTTGGTGAGCACACGGCGCGGGCCGAATGCGCCCATGTGCAGCCATAGCGAAGCCGAGCCGGGCCCGCCATTGTAGAGAAAGGCTACCGGGCGCTTCGCTGAATCCTTCACGTCCGTTCGGACGTAGGCGATCGAAAAGATACTCGCGATCGGCTCGCCTTTGTCGTTCTTGAGCAGGATCGTCGACGCAGTAGCCTTGTAGGGAATCGTCTGACCCCCGATACGAATCGTATGTTCGGTGACGGAAGATTCTTCTTTGGGTACAGCCGCCTCGGGCGCGGGCTTGGCTTCCGCTGCCTTGGTCTCTGCGGCGGGCGCGCCTTCCTTCGCCTGTTGTTGGACAGCAGCCAGGCCCGCACGACCTCCGAACACGAACATCGTCATCAGACCGGCCACTCCAAAAAGCGCCAAGCGACGAGTCTGCGTCATTAGCGATCTCCTCACAGAAGTAGTTGGTTTTCTTTATTCGATTGGGGATCGATTCTAGTCGTGCTGTGGGCGCCAAGTCAAAGAAAGGCCCGGGCAGTTATGGGCTGCGGGGTTGACCAACAATGACCTCTGGCGGATCGGCCGCTCGCACGCATCAAGGCCAGTGGAGAATCACGGCCCGCAGCCTGTATAATCGAACACACGCTGGAGTGGCGGAACTGGCAGACGCGCGAGACTCAAAATCTCGTGGTGCTTAGCACCGTGTGGGTTCAATTCCCTCCTCCAGCACCAACATTCCTCATTTGAGGCTGGTGCGGAGCCGATACGCGCAACGCCCGCGACTGCTTGGGGCGAGCAGCGTCACATGGCTTGGCGTGATGCGCTCCGCGGCGTTGCGTAGGTGAGAG